>NZ_JBWKZJ010000012.1:13365-78054 GCF_059424365.1 Brevundimonas sp. GW456-12-10-14-LB3 | reverse complement strand
GGCGGGGGTATTGGTCGCGGGGGTCCTGCATCGTCAAACGATCGGCCATGACGTCTCCTTTTCACTGGGTCGCCCTGAACAACACGGACGCCTCCGCGCCCGTTCCGATCAAAAGCCGTCGCAAGACCTGCGGCTTGACCGAACACCGGTCGAAAAGCGCGAGGCGCAAGAGGCGGAATCTTAAGGTTTTTGCGGCAAAGCTGCTCGGGTCGGCAGGAAAGTCGTCGCAGATCAAAGCTGAGCGGACGACGTCCATGACCATTCTGAACCGCAACAACGTCAGCGTCATTGGCGACTCCGGTCCGGTTCTTCTGTTCTCGCACGGCTTCGGCTGCGACCAGGGCATGTGGAGATCGGTCGCCGATCGGTTCGACGGCGTGGCCCGCATCGTCCTGTTCGACCATGTCGGCGCCGGCGCCTCGGACAGCGCCTGTTTCGATCCCGAACGTCACGCCGATCTGGGCGGCTACGCCGACGACCTGATCGAGGTGATCGAGGCGGTCGGCCTGGGTCCGGTCGTCTTCATCGGCCATTCGGTGGGCGCCAGCATCGGCGTCATCGCCGCCGTCCGGCGACCCGACCTGTTCCAGTCCCTGGCCCTGGTGTGCGGTTCGCCCCGCTATACGGACGCCGAAGGCTACCGCGGCGGTTTCGCCCCGGCTGACATCGCCGATCTGCTGGCCCTGATGGACAAGAACATCGCCGAATGGACGACGGCCGTGGCGCCCGCGATCCTCGGGCCGTCAGCGGCTCATGGCCAGGCCGACTGGAGCGCCAGCGTGTGCCGGGTCGATCCCGACATCGCCCGCCATTTCGCCCGCACCACCTTCCACGCCGACGACCGCGACGCCTTTGCGGCCCTGGCTCTCCCCACCCTGTTGCTGGACAGCCGCGACGACGCCGTGGCGCCGACCTTCGTCGGGGATTGGATGGAGCGCCACATCCCCCAGGCGCGCCGGGTCGTCCTGCCGACCGAGGGCCACTGTCCCCATATGACCGAACCCGATCTGGTCGAGGCGGCCCTGCGTCGCCATCTGGACCTGCCGCCGCTGGACCTGGCGGCCTAGATGCAAAGTCCGTCCGTCCTGCTGGATCTGTTGAGCCAGGCGCCGGGCGGCCTGGGCCTGGTCGATCCCCATGGTCGGTTGCTGTGGCTGAACGACTATCTGGCCGAACTTCTGGACCTGCCCGCCGGAGACCAGGCCGAGGATCGCCGTCTGGTCGATCATCTGACGCCCGCCAGCCGGATCATGGTTCAGACGCGGCTTCGTCAGGAGCTGGCGATGGGCGGGCGGCTGGAGGAGCTGGCCCTGGATGTGCTCGCCTCCAACGGCGACCGGATTCCGGTCATGGTCAGCGCCGCCCAGACCCTGGGGACCGAAGGGCCGCTGATTCAACTGTGCGTCTCGCGCGCGCCCGTTCGTCGCGCCTATGAGGCTGCGGCGCCCCTGGCCGAAAAGCGCGCCGAGGCGGAACGCCGGTCCGCCCGCGACGTGATCTCCGCCTTTGTGCGCCATTGCCCTGTGCCCCTGATTATGACGGATGCCGACCTGGTGGCGACCGGCGTCAGCCAGGCCTGGGAAAAGACCTACGGCCGACCGGCGCAGGACATGGTCGGACAGAGGGTGGACTCGCCGGCCAGGGCGCGCCCGGCCCAGATCGATTGGCCCAAGGTCTACGCCCGCGCCCTCGCCGGAGAGGCGATGAGCAGCGACGGGCCCGTCCGCTCGGCCCTGGTCGACATGTGGTTCGAATGGGCGGTCATACCCTGGCGCGACGCCGAAGGGGCGATCGGCGGCCTGCTGCTGATGAACTTCGACGTCTCAGCCCTGGTCCGCGCGCGCGACGCCGCCGCCGCCGCCGACGCGGCCAAGTCGCGCTTCCTGGCCAATCTGAGCCATGAACTGCGCACGCCGCTGAACAGCGTCCTGGCGCCGCTGGAACTGCTGCGCGGACACGCCCTGCCCGAGGCGGCCCACAAGGCGCTGGAGACCGTGGCCCAGGCCGGGGCCGAGGTGACGCGCCGCATAACCACCCTGCTGGACTTCTCCCAGCTGGAAGGCGGAGGCTTCACGCCCCAGTCGTCGCCCCTGTCGGTGCGGACCCTGTGCGACGAGGTGCTGACGGAATGCGCCGACCTGATCGGCGACCGGCCGATCGTCCTGAGCGGCCCGGACACGGGCGCCGACGTCCAGGTTTCGGCCGACGGCGACGCCCTGAAGCGCATCCTGATCCAGCTGGTCGCCAATGGGGTGAAGTTCACCGAGACCGGCGCAGTTTCTCTGGATGTCCAATACGAAGACGACGCCCTGGTCTTCAGCGTCGCCGACACCGGCTGCGGTTTCGACATCGACAGTTTCGACGCCCTCGTCCGCCCCTTCCATCAGCGCGACGTCACCGCGACACGGAAACACGGCGGCATGGGTCTGGGCCTGGCTCTGGCCGACGGCCTGGCCCGCGCCGTTGGCGGCGAACTGACCGCCCAGAGCACGATCGGCGTCGGCAGCCGCGTGACCTTGCGCGCGCCGGCGGTTCTGCTGTCGACGCCCGGGGTCAGGTCCGCCGCGACCGATGCGGAGCCCGCCGCCCTCCGCATCTTGGCCGTGGACGACAATCCCGCCAATCTGGCGGTGCTGAACGCGGTTCTGGCCGCTACGGGCGCGGAAGTCACCTGCGCCGAGAACGGGCTGGAAGCGGTCGAACTGAGCCGGACAATGGATTTCGACCTGGTGCTGATGGACGTTCAGATGCCGGTGATGGACGGTTTGACGGCGATGCGGACGATTCGGTCCGAACACCCCTGCCCGCCCCCGATGATCGTCGTCAGCGCCAACGTCTCGCGTCCCGAAGTCGCCGAGGCGCGGGCCGCCGGCGCCGCAGAGGTGCTGGGCAAGCCCGTCGGCGCCGCCGTGCTGTTGCAGACCGTCGGCGCCGTGCTTCAGGCGGCGGCGGAACAGGCGTGGAGAGCCGCCTGAACGGCTACTCCCCCCGCTCGGCCTTCAGCAGGAAATAGGGCAGCAGGCCGGCGACCACCTGGCGGCTGGCGTCCTCGTCCTGATCCAGCATGTCGCGCAGAGGCGGGCCGATCAGGGCCTCGCCGAAGGCGCTGAGGGCGATGAACAGAACCGCCGAGGACAGCTGTTTGGGCGAGGCGGTCATGGGATCGCCCAGCTTGTCGCGGATGGCCTCGACCAGACCGTTCACCGCCGCCCGGACCGGTTCCAGATGGGTCAGGTCGCCCTTCAGCACGATCCAGGCGGCCAGCTTGCCCGCCCCGCCTTCCGCAAAGGCGTCGAAGACGGCGTTGATCAGCTCCAGCGGCGCCCCTTCGTCGGTGCGCAGCCTGGCGATGGCGGCGTCCAGGGCGTTCGACAGATCCGCCACCATCGACCCCATCAGGGCCGATTGAAGCCCCTCGGCCGAGCCGAAATGGTGGATCAGATTGGCGTGGGTCATGCCCAGGTCGTCGGCGACGGCCTTCAGGGTGACGGAGTCCGGCCCCCCGGCCAGCAAGCGCGCACGGGCGCAAGCCAGGACCTCCAGGCGGGCTTCTTCAGGGGTGCGACGACGGCGACGGACGCGCTCTATTGACATTGTTGTTAGTTACATCCATGTAGATAGCACTGGTTAAGCTCAGCGCCCGGAGAGAGCAAGTGACGGCTGAACTGATGATGGACGACGCCCTGGTCGATGCGCGGCCCCGCGCTGACGGCATGGGGCGCCCCCGGCGGATCGAGATCGGCCGGGCTTTTCGCGCCCTGCGCCGCCTGATCGCGAACAAGGAAGACACCACCCAGGTGTTCGAGATCATGAACGCCCTGGCCGGAAACTCGGTGCGACGCGGCTATATGCGCATGCTGGAGACGCCCGAGGGCGCGCGCCAGGCCTTCAAGATGGTCGAGCTGGCGGACCGGCTGCACGACCGCCCCTGGCTGGAATCCATGCCCGCCGGATCGGTGGGCCGCGCCTATCTGGACTTCATCGACGAACGCAATCTGTCGGCCTACGGCCTGGCGAACGAGAGCCGCAAGGTGGCCGACACCGAGATCGAGGCGGCCCATCCCTACGCCTGGTACGCCCGGCGCCTGCGCGACATCCATGACCTGTGGCACGTTCTGGCGGGCTATCGCACGGATGCGCTGGGCGAGGCCTGCGTGGTCGCCCTGTCCCTGCCCCAGACGGGCAGCAAGGGCTTCGGCCTGATCGCCATCGGCGCCGCCGTCGAAATGACCAAGGCCCGCACCGGCTATCCCTGCGCCCGCGCCGTCTTCGAGGCGTGGCGCCGGGGGCGGAAGGCGGCCTGGCTGCCGGCCCTGGACTATGAGGCCCTGATGGCGGAGCCGCTGGATCAGGCGCGGGAGCGGCTGGGCCTGGGAGGGCCGACCCTCTACGACCGCATCCCGGTCGAGGTCCGCAACCGCCTGCTGGTCCGGGGCTGATGCGTCGCCCGACCTGGCCCGCCGCCCTGACCTTAGCCGGCGGGGTCCTGACCGGAGCGGTGATGGCCGCCGCCCCGGCCTCGGCCCAGGACAATCCGCTGCTTGGGCGGTGGCGCACCGCCGCCCAGGGCGGGGTGGTCGAAATCCACCGCTGCGGCGCCGCCCTGTGCGGCCGAGTGGTGGACGCCGCCCCCCTGCGTCGAAATCCCGATCAGACCGATGTGCGCAACCGCGACCCGGACTTGCGGAGCCGGCCGCTCAGGGGGCTGCGCGTTCTGGACGGCTTCACCGGCGGCCCCACGACCTGGTCCGGCGGCCCCCTCTATGATCCGGACAGCGGCCAGCGCGCGTCGCGCGGAACCCTGACCCTGATGGAGGGCGGCCGACTGGCGGTGCGCGGCTGTATCGCCCCCCTTCTGTGCCGGACCCAGACCTGGACCCGGCTGCGTTAGATCAGCCCGCCATGGCGCGGCCCGCGGCCCGTCCGGTGAACAGGCAGCCGCCCAGGAAGGTGCCCTCCAGGGCGTTGTAACCGTGGGCGCCCCCGCCGCCGAACCCCGCCGCCTCGCCCGCCGCATAGAGACCCTCCAGCACCGTTCCGTCGGCCCGCAACACCCGGCTGTCCAGATCTGTCTGCACGCCGCCCAGGCTCTTGCGCGTCAGAACGCTCAGCTTGACCCCGATCAGGGGGCCGGCCGCCGGGTCCAGCAGACGGTGCGGCTTCGCCACCCGCGCCAGCCGGTCGCCCAGATAGCGACGGGCGTTGTGGACCCCCTGGACCTGCAGATCCTTGGCGAAGGGGTTGGCCATCTGGGCGTCGCGCGCCTCCACCACCCGCCGCACCGCCTCGGCCTTCAGCAGGGGCGTCGGCGTCAGGGCGTTCATGCCCGCCACCAGGGTCTCCAGATCCCGGGCCACCACGAAGTCCGCCCCCCTGGCCTTGAAGGCCTCGACCTCGGGCGAGGCGCCCTTGCCCAGCCGCGTCTTCAGCACCCGCAGCCAGTCGCCCGAGGTGATGTCGCCGTTCTGCTCCGAGCCAGAGAGGGCGAACTCCTTTTCGATGATCGACTGGGTCAGGATGAACCAGGAATGGTCGTGCTCAGCCAGGTCCGGCGTTGTGCGCAGATAGCGCAGGGTCGACAGGGTGTCATAGCCCGGCAGGGCGGGGAAAGGCAGTCGCCGCCCCAGGGCGTCCAGCCACAGGGACGAGGGGCCGGGCAGGATGCGAATGCCGTGTCCGGGCCAGATCGGGTTCCAGTTCCGCAGCCCCTCGACATAGTGCCACATCCGGTCCCGGTTCACGAGGCGGGCGCCCGCCGCCTCGGCGATGTCCAACCCCCGTCCGTCGACATAGGCGGGCACGCCGGTGACCATCGTCCGCGGCGGCCGTCCCAGCCGTTTGGGCCAGAAGCGGCGCACCTTGTCGTGGTTCCCGCCGATGCCGCCGGTGGCGATCAGGACCGACGGCGCCCGCAGGGTGAAATCGCCCACGACCTCGCGGCTGGAGGCCGCGCCCCGCGGAGCCTCGCTGGGCGCCAGGCGGACGCCCGACACGCCGGTCACGCGGCCGGCCTCGACGATCAGCTGATCCACCCGACTGCGGAAGTGAAAGGTCAGCCGCCCCTGGGTCTGGGCCTCCAGGGCGCGGGCGGCGAAAGGACCGCTGACGCCCGTCCCCGTGCCCCAGGGCACATGAAAACGCGGGACGGAGTTGCCGTGCCCCTGGGCCCGGCCGTCGCCCCGTTCGGCCCAGCCGACCATGGGGGTGAGGCGGATTCCATGGCGGCGCAGCCAGTCGCGCTTTTCGCCGGCGGCGAACTCGACATAGGCCCGGCCCCAGCGGGCGGCCCATTCGTCCTCGGCCAGGGCGCCGTCCAGCCGGTCCCAGCCGGCGCTGCCGCGCCAGTCGGACCAGGCCAGGTCGAAACTGTCGCGCACCCCCAGACGCCGCTGTTCGGGACTGTCGACCAGAAACAGGCCGCCGAAGGACCAATAGGCCTGGCCGCCCAGATTGGCGGCGTTCTCCTGATCCACCACCGCCACCTTGCGCCCGGCCTGGACCAGTTCATTGGCGGCGACCAGGCCGGCCAGGCCCGCCCCGACGACTATGGCGTCACAGTCCATTTCGTCCCTCCTGATCCGCGCCCTCAGCCCTCGCGAAAGTCTGAAATCGCACCGTCTGCGGATGGCCGTCAACCGACATCATTGTCAATAGGTATTGACATGAGAGTGAGTAGTGCGAAGCTGGCGACAACCGCCGGTGGCCCCGCCCCGTCGAGCGGAAACATCAGGCGGGAGGAAACGCACATCAGGACGCCGTCTCAGCCCGGCGTGCTCAGGGAGGATCACATGGTTTCAGCCGTCCGCACTCGCGCGCGCCTTGCGCTCTCGGTCTCCGTCACAGCCCTGCTGATGGCTGGAGCCCCCGCCTTGGCCCAGACGACGCCGCCCGCAGCTCCAGCGCCGCAGGCAGGTCAGACCTCGCCCGCCGTGGTGGACGACATCATCGTGACCGCCCAGAAGCGCGAACAGTCGGTTCAGGACGTGCCTATCGCCGTCTCGGCCCTGTCGGCCGAGGCCCTGGCGTCGCGGCAGATTGAAGGGGGCTCGGAACTGCTGCGCGCCGTGCCGAACGTGGCCTTCTCCAAATCCAACTTCAGCATGTACAACTTCTCGATCCGCGGGATCGGGACCAAGGCGGTGTCCGCCTCCAGCGACCCGGCCGTGGCCGTCAGCTTCAACAACACTCCCCTGATCCGCAACCGCCTGTTCGAGCAGGAGTATCTGGACGTCGCCCGGGTAGAGGTGCTGCGCGGGCCGCAGGGTACGCTTTACGGCCGCAACGCCACCGGCGGGGTCGTCAACATGTTCCCCGAACTGCCCAAGTTCCGGTCGGAGGGCTTCGCGGCCGGGGAACTGGGCAACTATGACAGCCGGCGCGGCCAGGCCATGCTCAACGTCCCCTTCGGCGACACCTTCGCCGTGCGCGGCGCCTTCGGCTTCACCCAGCGCGACGGCTTCGACTACAACAGCTTCAACGACACCCATGTGAACGACCGCGACCTGTTCACCACCCGTCTGTCGGCCCGGTGGGAGCCGACGGCGCGGTTCCGCGCCAATGCGATCTGGGAGCATTTCGAGGAAGACGACCACCGCTCCCGCACCGGCAAACAGCTGTGCACCACCGATCCGGGCCCGACCCAGGTCGGATCGGCGACCATCACCACCCCTTACAATCAAGATCAGTTGAGCCAGGGCTGTCTGCCGGGTTCACTGTATTCCGACGCCGCCTATGGGGCGCCCAACGGTGGTTCCTTCGGGCCGATCCGGCTGCTGTCCGGTTTCTTCAGCCTGGGCGGCTTCGACGCAAACGGCGCCAGCGTCTATCCGATCCCACAGGGCTTCGACCCCTATGAGGGCGTCGTGCAGTCGCGAGACCTGCGTGAGATCGCCACCAACTACGATCCCGTCTTCCGGGCCGAGAACGACGTCGTCCAGGTCAATCTCGAATTCGACCTGACCGACACCCTGACCCTGTTCTCACAGACCGCCTACGCCAAGGACGACTATTATGCGTCGCAGGACTATGCGCGCTACGTCTCCAACCCCGCCTTCTCGGACAGCAGCCAGGTGTTCGATTTCTTCGGCGACCTGATTCCGTCGCCGGCCGCGCCCGGCGGCGTCTACACCGATCCGCAACTGGGGCCGTCAAACCGGATCCTGTCGGCCGACATCAGCCAGTCCGACAATCGACAATGGTATCAGGAGTTCCGCCTTCAGTCCGACATGGCGGGCGATTTCAACTTCAGCCTCGGCGCCAACTATTTGGACTTCAAGTCGCAGGACGATTACTACGTTTTCAACAACACCTTCTCCTACCTCGCCGAATATTTCTACAACTTCGAGCTGGGTCCGGACGGAAGTTCGCAAACCGTACCCTGCGATGACGATCGCGTGTTCGAATGCGTCTATGTCGACCCCAATCCGCTGAGCGAAATCAACGGCGAAGGTCACAACTATTTCCGCAGCAAGAACGTCGTCCACACCCGCTCCTGGGCCGTCTTCGGCGAGGGCTATTGGGACCTGACGCCGGAACTGCGGCTGACGACCGGCCTGCGCTATACCGAGGACCGCAAGGACACGACACCCTATCCCAGCCAGCTGCTGCTGGGCGCGCCGCTCGGCGGCGGGTCCGGTCCGGGGTCGGGCGGATTCGTGCGTCGGGGCTATTACGCCCTGCCGGACATCGAACAGAAGTGGGAGGCGGTCACCGGCCGGATCGTGCTGGATTGGACACCCGATCTGTCCTTCACCGACGACACCCTGGTCTACGCCTCCTTCTCCCGCGGCTATAAGGGCGGCGGCACCAACCCGCCTCGCCTGGAGCTGGACCCCAAGGTCGTCCAGTATCAGCCCCTGGCCAGCACCTTTGAGCCCGAATACGTCAACGCCTTCGAAATCGGCGCCAAGAATACGCTGATGGACGGGGCGCTGCGGCTGAACGCGACCGGCTTCTACTATGACTACAAAGACTATCAGGTCTCCCAGATCGTCGATCGCATCTCATTGAATGAGAATTTCGACGCTGAAATCTGGGGTCTGGAGCTTGAAGCGGTCTACCGGCCGACGCCCAGTTTCCAGATCGACGGCAATCTCGGCTATCTGAAGTCCCGCATCGCCGACGGCGAGCGGTCCATCAACGTCATGGACCGCACCCAAGGCGACCCCGACTGGATCACCATCCGTCCCTGGATCCAGGTGCCGTCGAACTGCATCGCCCCGCGCGCCTACGCTGAGACCATCCTCAACAGCGCTTTCGGACCCGATGCGGCCAATCTGGCGCTGAGCGCCCTGTGCGCCGGCTCGTCGCGGTTCGGCACCTTCAACCCCAACTTCGAGTCCATCCTTCCCTTCTGGGCCCTCTACGGCTTCACCTATGATCCCCTGACCGAGGCGCCGAACGGCGGGCGGGGTTTCGAGGCCGACCTGGGCGGCAATGAACTTCCTAACTCGCCCAACTGGACCGCCAACATCGGGGCCCAGTACAGCTGGTTCCTGGGCGATTGGGACCTGACCCTGCGCGGCGACTATTATCGCCAGGGCGAGAGCTTCTTCCGCGTCTACAACACTGAATACGACCGGCTGGAGGGCTGGGACAATCTGAACCTCTCGGTGTCCCTGACCAATGAGGCGCGAGGCCTGAAGCTCCAGGCCTATGTCAAGAACGTCTTCGACGATGCGCCCATCGTCGACGCCTTCACCAACTCGGACGACACTGGGCTGACGACCAACGTCTTCACCCTGGACCCGCGGCTGTTCGCCGTGCGGCTGACCAAGTCGTTCTGAGGTTGACGACAGGCCGGTCTTCCCGGCCGCCCTGTGAGGCCGTCCCCGGCGTCGAGAGACGCCGATCGGACGGCCTTATGTCGTTTTATATCATTGAAAAATATACGTATTTCTCCTTGACTCCGACCTACCTTCCGCGTTGTAAGTACATCGCCCCTAGCGGGTGAACACACGCTCAACGGGTCCGACCAAGGACCCACTCAAAGGGAGGACTATCATGATCAAGACGCTTTCCATCGCCGCTGCGGCGCTCGCTTCCGTCGCCGTCGCTTCCCCCAGCTTCGCCCAATCCTTCTCGCCCAGCTCGGGCAGCGTATCCGGATCGGGTTCTGTGACCCTGTCGCAAACGATCAGCGTCACCTGCAACGTCTCCATCACCGCAAGCCCGCTGAGCGCGACCAGCGCGCCCATCCCGACTCGCAGCATCTCGCCCGGCGGCATCGCCTGCTTGGCCGTTGCGCCGTCCGGCGCTTGGAGCGCGGCCGTGGTGCCGGGATCGACCACCTCGATCGCCCTGACCATCGGCGCCAACACCGTGGCCAACGATCCCTGCTACGGCACGGTGGTGGTCGCCTGGAACAATGCGACCAGCACGGCGACCTTCAACAACAACGTCCTGCCCCCCGTGAACGCCGGCGGTCGCAACTGCACCATCGTCAGCGGCTCGATCCGTATTCCGGGTCTGCAAATCCTCTAGGCTCGGCTGGTCCCCGGATCCTAAACCTGAAAGCCTGGCCGGGCGTCCGCGACGCCCGGCCTTTTTTCTTTCCGCGCGGTCCGGCTCGCTCCTAGATTGTCCCTGTGATCTCCCTCTGTCTCACGCTCGCCGGGTTCAGCGCCGCCGCCGTCCAGGCGACGCCAGCGCCGCAGGCCGATCCGCCCCCGGTGACCGTCCTGCCCGACGTGGAGGTGGCCGCCCGGCGAGGAGCGGCGCGCACCCCGCCCCAGTATGAATATGACGCCGCCCGCATCGACGCCCTCGCCGGCGGCAGCGTCGGCGACGTCCTGGGCCAGGCCGCGCGTCAGTTCAGCCCCGGCCAGCCGCCCGTGATCATCATCAACGGCGTCCGCATGCCGGACCCCTCCGTCTTTCTGGACCTGCCGCCCGACGCCCTGGAGCGGTTGGAGGTCCTGCCGGCCGGTTCGGCGGCGGAATACGGCGGCTCTCCCTCCGGCCGGGTCTTCAACCTGGTCCTTCAGCGCAGTTTCGCCAGCCGCGACGGCGCCCTGACGGCGGCCGCTCCGACCGCCGGAGGATTCCGCGAGCTTTCCGCCACGGCGCGCCAGTCCGGGCTCCAGGACCGCAACATCACCAACCTGACCCTGACCCTGCGCGACGTCTCTGCGCTTCTCGCCGATGATCGCCAGGCCTATCTGCGTGATCACCCCGACAGCGCGGGCGTCAGCCTGACGCCCGAGAGCCGGTTTCTGTCGGCCAACGCCGCCTTCAACCGCAGCCTGGGCGACTGGGCCGCCAGCCTGAACGCCTCGGCGAGCCAGACCTCCAGCCGATCGACCGCGCGGGACGCCGACGGCCTGACGGTTCTCTCCACCGACACCCGCCGTTGGGAGGTGCGCAGCGGCCTCAGCGGTTCGGTTCTCGACTGGACCGCCCAGGTCAATCTCCTCGCCACGGCCGATGTCGTCGAGGCCGAAGGCCCGACGCCTTCCCAGACCGACCTGATGAGCTGGAGCGGCGCGGTCGCCCTGAACCGCAGCCTGCCGGGCCTGGGCGCCGGCCCGATCGCCGTCAATCTGTCCGCCGATGCGAACCGGAACCGAACCCGGACGGAGACTGGGGGAGAGGCGGACCGGCGCGCCACGACGGCCTCCGCCTGGCAGGGGCAGATCACCGTCCCCCTGTCCCAGCCTGCGCCGCCGCCTGGTCTCGAGGGCGAGGCGAAGACCCTGAAAATCGGGGGCGTGAGCCTGGGCGGCCTGTCCGTCAGCCTGGGCGCGGGGGGCCGCGACACCGACGCCGGGGGCGGAAACAGTCTGGACCTGGGCGCCGCCTGGCAGCCGCGCGACCAGATCAGCCTCAGCGCCAGTTGGAACCGCACCCTGACCGCGCCCAGCGACCTGGACCGTTTCGCCCCGCCGCGCCGGGGCCCGAACGCCGTCGTCTATGACTTCCGCACCGGCCAGGCGGTCGAGGTCCAGACCCTGGTCGGCGGAAATCCCGACCTGACCGCCGCCCAGTCCGAAGGCGCGGCTCTAAACCTGTCGCTGGGCCCCTTCACCCGGTGGAGCGTCGGCTTCAACCAGGGCCTGTCCCTGGCCCGCACGCGCGACGGGATCTCGTCGAGTCTTCAGCCGACGCCACAGACCGAGGCCGCCTATCCCGACCGGTTCCTGCGCGATGCGTCGGGCCGTCTCGTTCGGATCGACCTGCGCCCCTTCAACGCCACGGCTTCAGAGACCCGGTCTCTGACCACCAGTCTGAGCCTGAACCCGCCGGTCGATCCGGAGGCCTCCGCCGCGACCTGGACGGTCAACCTGTTTCACACCTGGCGGCTGACCGACCGGACCGAGCTGGGCCGGGGCCTGCCGGTCCTGGATCGTCTGGCCGGTGACGGCGGCGGCGTGTCCGGCCAGGACCTGGGATGGACGCTCAGCCGGATGAAGGGGCCGCTGAAGATCGACGTCACCGGCCGGTGGACGGCGGGCTATCGCAGCCGGGCGACCATCGGTGAAGACGGCCCGGCCGACCTGCGGATCAGCGACTTCGCCCGCCTGGACCTGAAGGCGACCTATCGCCTCTTCCGGGACGTGTCCGGGCGACGGGCGGAAGGGGCGCGGCTGGAGCTGTCGATCCAGAACCTGACCGACGAACGCCCCTCCGCCCGCCTCGCCGACGGCGCACCCGCCCCCGGCTACGGGCGCGACAGCCGCGACCCCGTCGGCCGCCGCATCGAGATCACCCTGGGCCAGCGGTTCTAGATGTGGAGGCCCCACAGCGAGAGCCTGCGTCAGGGCGTGATGTAGATCGGATTGCCGATGAGGACGAGGCGACCGTGGATGTCGCGGACCTGAACCCGGATCCAGTGGCGCGCGCCATCTCCGGATACGGCGAAGCTCGCCTCGCCCTCCGCCGGGGTCGGACGGGCCAGGGCCGGAACCAGAGCCGCGTCCTCGATCACCTCGATCTGCCCGCCGGGCACGCCGCGCGCGGTGACGAAGAAGGTCGCCGTCGCTCCCCGAGCCAGCGGGAGCGATCCGCCCATCTCGGCCCGGGCGGGCCCCGCCTCCGCCCGTAGATCCAGCAGCCGATCAGGCCGCATGTCGATATCTATGAACACCCGCCCGGATCGGACGCCCGCCAGCAGCCCCTTGACCGAAAGCTCGGGCATATAGACCGCCGTGGTAGGGGAGCCGAGCGTGCCCAGACGTTCGGTCGGAAGGTCCGGATTGTGGATGTCGCTGCCGCCGATCCCGGTGACGTGTTCGCCCTGATTGAGCAGTCGGTCCCACAGGTCGAACCCCTGTTTAGGGCCCTCGGGCGTGCCGAACTCGTCCAGGGTGCCGCCGTTCACCACCTCGACCGCGCCGATGGAGCCGGGTGGAAGGGGATCGACGGACCAGCCGCAGCCCATACATTCCTCTCCGGTCGCTACGCCGGGGTGGTTGACCGACACCAGGCCGCCGGAGTCGTTGGCCGCCTGAATCCACGACAAGGCGTCCGCGGCGTCGGGCTGCGTCATCCGATATTCGAGAAACTGCGTCAGGCCGAAGACATTGGCGTGGCCGAAGAAGGTCGTCATCTCCCGCCCCGGCGCCAGAAGCATTTTGTCGAAATGCTCCTGCAACTCGCGCATCTCATTGTAGTGGGCGGTGGTGTTGTGATCGGTGATGGCGACGAAATCCAGGTTTCGGCCCGCAGCCGTTTCGACGGCGCGATAGACGGGGCAGTGAGTCTCCCGTCCGCTCTGGGCCGCGCAGCTGCCGTCGGAATCGCCGGTGTGGACGTGGAAATCGCCGCGATACCAGCCCGGCGCGGGATTGATCGGGGCGTCTGCGAACTCGACCGGGCGAGGGCGGGTTTCGACGGCGACGCGGGTCTCGTACTCGATCTCGGCGCCGGGGCGGATCTGCGAGGCGCTGAGAACCAGCCGCCAACGTCCTGCCGGCAGCGGGCCGGGCAGATAGCCCGGCGTCGCCTCTTCTGCGGACAGGGTGAAGACGTCGCGCGTCGTGCCGCTCCAACCCCTGAAGCGCTCAGGGTCGAACACGCCGATATCGACCCCCGCATCCTGGGTGCGCCTGAGATAGCGGAAACGGACGGTCACCCGGGTGGCGCCGGGCGGCACCGTGAAGACCACTTCGCGGTGGGTCTGGTGATCGGCGCGAGTCAGACGGCCGGTGATGACCTGTTCGGGAGGATCGACGCGGCGGTCGGCGGCCAAGGCCGAGCCGGCGGCGAAAAGGACGAGCGCGGCGAGCGTCGCGCAGAGCGGCGTTTTCATGAGGATCTTTCCTCTTCATCAGAGCCGGGACGGCGCGCGGCGTCGCCGCGCGCCGGAAAGGCTGGACTAGAAGCTGTACTTGGCGGTCAGGAGGGCCGTCCGTCCCGACTGGACGATGTCGGAGATGGCGGAGCTGTTGCGGCCGACATGCGACCAATAGCTGTGGGTTCCGGTCAGGTTCGCAATCGAAAGATCCAGATCGACCGCGCCCAGACGATAGCCCGCGTGCAGATCGACCCGCCTCGTCGGGCGGACCCAGACGTCGCTCCAGCTCGAGCCCGTCGAGAACAGATCATACTTCTGCAGGAAGTCGCTGGTGTAGCGATAGAGAAGATCCAGGGTGAAGCGGTCGTCGGCATAGAAGACGCCGATATTGCCGGTCACGTTCGGCGCGTTCTGCATGCGCTGATGGCGGCCCCACTCGGCGCCGATGTCGACTTCGGAATGCTGCAGCGTCAGATTTCCGCCGATGGAGAAACCCTCGAGCACAGGGTTCAGCGCGCCCAGCTTCTGCTGCCCTTCGAACTCGACGCCGAACAGATCCCCGTCGCCGCCGTTACGGGGCTGGTTGACGATGACTCGGCTGACCTGGCCGCGTTCGGAGTTCACATAGTTCGAGCCGCTGCCGTAGATGTAGTTGGACAGGTGCTTGTAATAGGCGCCGACGTTCAGATAGCCGTGTTGATCGAAGGTCCACCCGCCGCTGACGTCGAAATTGATCGCGTCGATCGCCTTGAGGTCCGGATTGCCGCGCGTGATCGAGGTCACGCGCGTCGCCGGATCATAGGTCTGGGTCGCCGATCCCCCCAGTTGGAAGAAGGGCGGCCGGGTGTAGCTGGTCCAAAGACTGGCGCGATAGACGGAGCGATCGCTGGGGCGATAGGTCAGGGCGATGCTGGGCAGCAGTTTTGAATAGGCGGATCGGTTGCTGTCGAAGGCGCCCAGAACCTCGTCCCCCGCCTCATTCCATTGGCGCACCCAGTAGCGGTTGTGGATGATGCTCTTTTCATAACGCAGGCCCGCCACCACCTGGGCGTCGCCGAAAACGGACAAGGTGTTGATATAGCCGGCCCACACCGCCTCGCTGCCGCTCAGGGTGTTGCAGTTCTCGTTGGTGACGACCTTCCAGGCGGCGTCGCTTCCGGTGCAGATGTCGCTGGCGGCGTCCAGCTTGGCCTGGGTGTCGGTCAGGGCGCCGAAGCGACGCGACAGTTCATCCAGATCGAAATCGGGGATCGGATAGTCGTACTGGCCGGGAAAGCCCGGAAAATACCCCTTCAGCAGTCGGCGATCATCGGCGATCGTGGCTAAAGGATTGGGTTCGTTCACCGTCCAGTCGCGGTTGCTGACGTCGCGGCTGCTGCGCACATACCGAAGCCCCCCGCTGATCAGACGGGCGAAATCGCCGTCTCTTTCGCGGCTGACGTCCAGCTTGGCGCCGTATTTGGTCTGCTCGCTGAGGCCGGTGGTCTTTTCGTAGCAACAGGCGGCGGGCATGGAGCCGGGACTGGAGGCCGCCCTTTCCATGTCCGGCGTCAGCTGGGGCACGGGGTAGCCGCTGGAATTATAGCTCACCAGGGTCGGCCGTCCGAACGGGGAGGCCCCGGCGCTGGCGCCGCCGATCGGCACCGAAGTGGTCCAAAGCTCCAGATGGTCCGGGCGATCGTTGCGCCCCTGTGAATAGAAGGCGTTGGGAGCGAACGTCCAGCCGTTCGCATGTTTGTCCATGCCCAGAGACAGGGTGATCAGCTCCGCCCGTTCCGGGTTGGTCTCGTACCAGAGCCGGTTCGAGACGAAGGGAATTGTGGTGCCGTAGCGACCGCCGCCCAGGTCAATGTACTTGCCCTGGAAGACCTTGTTGCCGTCGGCATCCAGGATGTAGCCGCCTGCGGCGTCGGTCTTGTACACATTGTCGCTGACGATCTTGGCGCCGTTCCTGTCGAGGATGAAATTCCCGTCCAGGTCGGTCTTGAACGGACTGCGCCCCTCGCGATTGACGGCGTGTTCGCCGATGATCTGGTTCAGGCTGGAGTTCTGGGTCGTGAAATAGCGGGCGGAGGTTCCCCGGAGATAGACGCTGGTGTCGGCGTCCGGCCGCCAATCCAGCGAAAGCGTTCCCCCCCACATCTCCGTCCGGCCGCTGGACACGCCGATGTTCATCCCCGCCAGGAGGATGTTGGAGATCGGGTCGACCCCGGCGGGATTGTTCCCGTCGGCGTCCACCACGGCATAGGCGCGGGAATCGTCGCCGCTGGCCGCAGCCTGCAATCCGCCCATCAGCGAATTGGCGTAGTTTCGTACCGAATAATAGCCGCTGGCGTAGACGCCGAACCGTTCCTCCGCATCCAGCTTGCGGCCGTATTCGGCGGCGACGCCCTGACCGGCGCCGTCCGCGTCCAGCCGCAGGGCCTGGCTTTCAAGACGCCCGCTGACGCTGAACGACCCGCGCGACCGTCCCGAAGAGTCGAAGGCGGTGGGGGTGCGGAAATCAATTGTCCCGCCGATTGCGTCGCCGTTCATGTCGGGGGTGGAGGTCTTTCGCAAGACCACGGTCTGCACCGCCGCGGGCGGCAGAAGGTTCAGCTGCACCGCGCGGGAGTAGGCCTGGGCCTGGGCCACCTCCACCCCGTTCAGCAGGGTCACATTGTATTCGGCGTTCATGCCCCGGATCGAGACGAACTGGCCTTCGCCGCGCGAGGCGCCGTCGATCGCATAGGCGTTGCTGCCGCTCAGGAAGGAACTGCCGTTCTGCATGACGTTGACGCTGGGCAGAAGCCCCAGAATCTCGGCGGCGTTGTGGGTGGCGGTATGCTGTAGGTCGGCGGCCGACAGCATCGACACGGGCTGGATCGCCTGGAACGCTCTGAAACCGGCGTCGCGGCGGGTGCCGACCACCACCACCTCTTCCAGCTGCGCTGCGGCTTGCTGATCGGCTTGGCGAACGGCGCGATCCGCCGCCGCCTGAGGTGCGCGCGCCGCAGGCCGAATGACTACGACATTGGACCTGCGCTGATAGGACAGGTCCTGGCCGCGCAGAAGCTGATCCAGCGCCTGCTCGACGGTCAGGCGGCCGACCGCGCCCTGCGTCGTCCGCCCCGCGACGACCTCAGGGTCGGCGACCACAGTAAGGCCCGTGGCGCGCGACAGGCGGATCAGAGCCTCGCCCAGCGCGCCGGGGGGAATGTTGAAGGCGATCGGCGCCGCGGCGTCGGACGCCGCCGGAGCGACGGCGGCCGCAGGCGTGGCCACAGCGGCGCAGGCGCCGGCGGCGAGCGCCACGGCCAGGGCCGAGGCGCGGAAGTCGTAGATCCGTTTGGTCATTCTATCCCCCGATATTCCGGCGCTCTGGCCGAGATGACGGGAGTTACGACGCCGGGGCCCGGCGAAACCGGACAGGGAGTTTTGACAAGGTTTTGTGAAAGGCGCCTTCGCCTCAGCCGCCCTGGGTCAGCACCAGACCGCCCGAACGTTCTCGAACGACGAAGCCGTGCAGGTCGGCCAGGGCGTCCAGATCCTCGCGCGGGGTGTCCAGCCGCACCCGGCCCGTGATGCGTTTGGACTCCAGGGCCGGGCTGGCCACGACGATGGCGACGCCGCTGCGCCGTCTCAGCGCCTCGACCACGCGGTGAAGCGGCCAATCGCGCGCCTCGATCCAACCGCCCCGCCAGTCGCCGGCCTGGGCGTCGAAGCCGCTGACCGATCCGACGACTCCTCGGGTCAAATCGGCCTGTTGATTGGCGTTCAGCGTCGCCACCCCCGTCTCACCCTTCAGTCGAACCGTGCCGGAATAGACCTGAACGGCGGCCTGATCGCCGGAGATGCTGACATTGAAGGTGGTTCCCAGATCGGTCAGCGAGCCGTGATCCAGCGCAAGGACGAAGGGCCGTTCCGGGTCGTGGCGGATGTCGAACAGGGCCTCGCCCCGGATCAGCCGCGCATGTCGTCCGCCGCCTTGCTGCGCCAGGCTCAGCCGGGTGTCGCCGTTGAGGTGGATTCGGCTGCCGTCCGACAGGGTGATCGTCCGCAGTTGTCCGGGCGCTGTGGCCACCAACAGAGGCGACCTAGGCGCCGCGACCGGATAGAGCCGCTCGCGCAGCGGCGGCGCGCTCAAGACGCCGGCCAGCAGCAGGCCGGCGACCAGGGCGGCCGCCAGGGCCGGCGTCCAGCCCCGGACCGGGCGTGTGAAGGCCCCTGCGCGCGCCTGGGGGCGCAACCCGACGACCTTGGGTCGGGCGTCGTGCAGCCGCATGGCCTCGACCAGCGCGGGATCGCGCATCGTCTGATCGATCTGATCATAGGCGCGCCTGTGTTCGGGCGAAGCCTGGAGCCAGTCGTTCAAAGCCTCGGCGCCGCCGCCCTGGTCCACCCACCGCGCGGCCTGATCTTTGAGGGAGGAGGTCATCTCTGGTCGATCGCTTCGCACAACTGCCGCATGCCGCGCACGATGTGTTTTTCCACGGCATCCGGCGTCAGGTCCAGAGCCTCGGCAATCTCCGCATGAGTCTGGCCGTGCAGTCGACGCCGGATGAAGACTTCCCGACGCAGCGGCGGCATCTCTTCGAGCAGTTGGACGAACTGTTGAAGCCGCTGTTTGTGCAGCAGCATCTGGTCCGGCAGGGGCGCATCGCTGCTCTGGCCGTCGCTCAAGGGCTCGGCCTCGACACGGCGACGGCGGCGGAAGTGGTCGCGCATGACGTTCCAGGCGATGGTCCTGGCCGCCGCCGAGATGTTCTGGACGGCGTGTCGACGGGAAAACAGCAGCAAGCGGACCAGGCTTTCCTGCACCAGATCCTCGCGCACGCTCTCATCTCGCACATGACGCGACAGAAATCGCATCAACGGCCGGCGCTGCCCGTCGATTTCCAAGGCTTCGGAGAAGCGCGCGTGATCGTCCAAGACTGTCGCCCGTCTCTCCAGACCCGGAGCCGGGCTTAGCAGGCGCTTTTGACAGACTCATAACGCCTCGACGGCCGCCCTCGGCTTTCAACCAAAGATCGGCCCAAGAGGGCGAAACCGCTCGGAAAAGCGCGACCGCGTTTCACCCTTCCCGCATCAGGCGGCTGATTTGGCGCGGCGCCTCGCCCGGCGAACAGGGCCGAATCCAGCGAATTCAGCGCCTGGGGCCGGGGTGTCGGCCATCATTGGACCTCCAGCGCGTCCAGCCGTCCGCGCAGCATCTGCAGCATGGCCGAGAAGTCGCGGCCGCCGTGGCCCAGGCCGTCGAACAGGGCGTAGAGGGCCTCGGCCTGGGCGCCCAGGGGGGTGGAGGCGCCGGACTTGGCCGCCGCGTCCTGGGCCAGTTTCAGATCCTTCAGCATCATGGCGGTGGCGAATCCGCCCTGATAGCCGCGGTTCGACGGGGCGGCGGGTACGGGGCCGGGCCAGGGGTAATAGCTGGTCACGCTCCAGCACTGGCCCGAGGATTTGGAGGCGATCTCGAAGAAGCGCTCCGGGTCCAGGCCCAGCTTCTCGGCCAGGGCGATCGCCTCGCACGCGCCCAGCATCGAAATGCCCAGGAGCATGTTGTTGCAGATTTTGGCCGCCTGGCCCGCGCCGTGATCGCCGGCGCGGATGGTGATCCGGCTCATCGGCTCCAGCGCCGCCTCGACCCGGGCGAAGTCGCCCTCGTCGCAGCCGACCATGAAGGCCAGGGTTCCCGCATCGGCCGCCGCCGTCCCGCCCGACACCGGCGCGTCGGCGAAGGCGTAGCCGGCCGCCTTGGCCAGGCCCGCCACCTTGCGCGCCGTCTCCACGTCGATGGTGGAGCAGTCCAGCAGCAGGGCGCTGGACGGCGCCGCCCCAATGATCTGTTCGGCATAGACCTTATGCACATGGGGGCCGGCGGGCAGCATGGTGATCACCACCTCGGCGTCGCGCACGGCCTCGGCGACCGAAGCCGCAGGCGTGCAGCCGGCGGCGGCAGCCCTGTCCAGGGCCGCCTGCGACAGGTCGAAGGCGGCGACGGCGTGGCCGGCCTTGGCCTGGTTGGCGGCCATGCCCCCGCCCATATTGCCCAGGCCGATGAAGGCGATCTTGGTCATGGTCTCTCTCCCTATTGTCGCCCGCTCATCCCCGCGAAAGCGGGGACGCTGTCAGGGCAGCGGCGTCCATTGTTCATGTTCAGGCAGAGGCGCGAACAGGGCGGCCAGCGTCGCCTCGGTAACGCCCGACAGGTCCGCAGGGGACCATTTCGGCGCATTGTCCTTGTCGACGATCACCGCGCGGACACCCTCCTGGAAGTCGTGGGTCCGCACCATCCGGCCGCCCAGGGCGTATTCCATCGCCATATTGTCGGCGAAGGCGGTCAGCCTGGCCCCGGTGCGGATCTGGCGCAGCGAGACCTTCAACGACTGGGGCGACTTGGTCTTCAGAACCGCCAGCTGAGCCAGGGCCCAGTCCGAACCGTCCGCCTCCAGGGCTGCGAAGATCTCTTCGACCGTGTCGAAGGCGAACAGCCGGTCGATGGCCGCGCGGTGGTCCGAAAGGCCCGGCGGAATGCGGAAGTCGTAACGTTCGGCGACCGCGATCGGCGCGTCGCCCTTCACTATGTCCGCCTTCAGCGCCTCGATCTGATCGGACGGAACATAGTGGGTGTGGATGCCTAGTTCGATCGTCTGTTGCGCCTTCAGCCGCGCCCCCGTCAGCGCCAGCCAGACGCCGGTCTGGCCCGGCAGGCGTGGCAGGAACCAGCCGCCGCCGACGTCCGGGAACAGGCCGATGCCCGTCTCGGGCATGGCGTAGGTGGTCCGCTCGGTGGCGACGCGGATGGCGGCGGGTTCCGATATCCCGACGCCGCCGCCCATGACGATCCCGTCCACGATCGCCGTGATCGGCTTGGGATAGTCGAACATCAGATGGTTCAGCCGATATTCCGCCAGGAAGAAGGCCCTGGCCTCCGACGCATCGCCCGCCCCGCTCTCGGCGAGCGTGCGGATGTCGCCCCCGGCGCAGAAGCCGCGCTCGCCGGCATGGTCGATCAGCACCGACGTGACCGCCGCATCGTCGCGCCAGGCCAGCAGGGCCTGGGTCATGACCTCGCACATCGGCCGGTTCAGCGCGTGGATCGCCTTGGGCCGGTTCAGGGTGATGCGGCCCACGCCGTTCTCGATGCGGGCGATGATTTCGGCTTCGGTGGTCATTCTCGGCTCAATCCCGCAAATCAAAAACATCGACGCCGACGGCGCGGCAGGCGTCCAACAAGGCAGCGTCTCGGGAGGCCAGCGCCCCCCCATTGCCCAAGGCATGAAGCAGATAGGCGGTGTCGAACAGGCTGAGTCCGTGCGTCACGGACGGACCGATCAGGGCCAACGTCGCCTCGCTGTCCCTGGGAGGCGTCACGCGAATGTCCAGCTGACCCAGCTTCTCGCGCAACGGGTCAAGATCGGCGCGGCCTCGCCCCACCCGCAATGAGATGAAGTTGCCGATCTCCCACGCGAACACATCCGGCGCCGTCCGATAAATCGCCTCGTCCAGCAGCAATCGATCCGCCGCCCGTGTGCGCTGTTCGGCGAACAGCCAGCTGATCGCGCAGGAGGCGTCAATCGTGACGGTCTTCATCGCGGATCACTTTTTTAAGCTCGTCCCAGCTCATCTCCGCCAGGGTCGAGTCTATGGGTTGGGCGTCGCGCCAGGCGATGATCTCCTCGGCTATGGCGCGGCGTTCTTCCGGCGACCGGGTCCGGCGCTGCGGCGACGCCGGCACGATCTTGACCGCCGCCCGCCCCCGTCGCGTGACCAGCACCTCTTCGCCCGTCCGCTCCACCTCGGCGATCAAGCTGGTGAACGAGGTCTTGGCTTCCAGCACTCCGATCTCACGCATGGCTCCGCCTCCTGACCATTATGGTCAGAACATAAACCGTCCAAGGGGCTGGAGCCATAGGCGGCGTCATGACCGCCCCATCTCCCGCGCGATGATCACCCGCATGATCTCATTGGTCCCTTCCAGGATGCGGTGGACCCGCAGATCCCGCACGATCCGTTCCAGCGGATAGTCCTTCAGATAGCCGTAGCCGCCGTGCAGTTGCAGGGCCTCGTCGGCGATGTGGAAACAGGCGTCGGTGGCCATTCGCTTGGCCATGGCGCACCATTTGGTCTTTTCCGGATGGTCGGCGTCGATGGCCCAGGCGCCGCGCAGCACCATCAGCCGCGCCGCCTCCAGGTCGGTCGCCATGTCGGCCAGGCGGAACTGCAACGCCTGGAACTCGCCGATCGGCCGACCGAACTGTTTGCGGGTGGCGACATAGTCCTGCGCCGTCTCCAGCGCCAGCCGCGCCCCGCCCAGGGAACAGGCGGCGATGTTCAGCCGCCCGCCGTCCAGACCGGCCATGGCGTAGCGGAAGCCCGCCCCCTCCTCGCCCAGCAGATTGGCGACGGGCACGCGGCAGTCGTCGAACTGGACGATGGCGGTCGGCTGGGCGTTCCAGCCCATTTTCCGCTCCTGGGCCCCGAACGACAGGCCGGGCGTCCCGGCCTCGACGACCAGGGCGCTGATCCCCTTGGGGCCTTCGCCGCCGGTGCGGACCATGACGACATAGAGGTCGCTGGTCCCCGCGCCCGAGATGAAGGCCTTTGAGCCGTTCAGCACATAGTGGTCGCCGTCGCGCACCGCCGTGGTCCGCAGCGCCGCCGCGTCGGAGCCGGAGCCCGGCTCGGTCAGGCAGTACGAAGCGATCTTCTCCATCCCGACCAGCGACGGCACGAACCGCGCGCGCAGAGCGTCCGACCCGAACCGGTCGATCATCCAGGTCGCCATATTGTGGATCGAGATGAAGGCCGCCGTCGCCACATCGCCGCGCGACAGCTCCTCGAAGATCAGCGCCGCCTCGACCCGGCCGAGCGCCATGCCGCCGTGTTCCTCGGCCGTATAGATGCCGCAGAAGCCCATCTCGGCCGCCTGTTTCATCACTTCGACGGGGAACTGCTTCTCCTCGTCCCAGCGGGCCGAATGGGGCGCCAGCTCGGCCTCGGCGAAGGCGCGCGCCGCGTCCTGGATGGCGCGTTGGTCGTCGGTAAGGGCGAAGTCCATCTATCGTCACTCCCCGCCCCGACCCCGTCACCCTCGGGCTTGACCCGAGGATCGGAGGCGGGCGCGTCTGTTCATCCGCGTCGGCGCACAAGCGCGGACAATCCGGCCCTCGGGTCAAGCCCGAGGGTGACGGCGGCGAAGGGTCAGCGCATCGTCGGAATGACGAACGAACTGTCCGAATGCTCCAGGGCGCTGTCGGGCCAGCGGGCGGTCACGGTCTTGGTCTTGGTCCAGAAGCGGACCCCTTCCATGCCGTGCTGGTTGATGTCGCCGAAGGCCGAACGCTTCCAGCCGCCGAAGGTGTGATAGGCGACCGGCACCGGGATAGGCACGTTTATCCCGACCATGCCGACATTGACCCGGGCGGCGAAGTCGCGGGCTGCGCGGCCGTTCTGGGTGAAGATGGCGACGCCGTTGCCGTACTGGTGGTTCGACGGCAGGGCCAGGGCCTCCTCGAAGGTTTCGGCGCGGACGATCTGGAGCACCGGGCCGAAGATCTCCTCCTGATAGGACGACATCTCGGGCTTCACATGGTCGAACAGGGACGGGCCGATGAAATAGCCCTTCTCATGCCCCTGCAGGCTGAAGTCGCGACCGTCGACGACCAGTTCGGCGCCTTCCTGGACGCCCTTCTCGATCCAGCCGGCGACGCGCTCGCGGTGCTGGGCCGTGACGACGGGACCGTAGTGGGCGCCGGCGTCGGTCGAGACGCCGACCCGCAGCGAGGGGATTTCGGCGACCATCCGTTCACGGAGTTCGTCCGCCGTCTTCTTGCCGACCGGCACGACCACCGGCAGGGCCATGCAGCGCTCGCCGGCCGAGCCATAGGCCGCGCCCGCCAGATCCTTGATCACCTGATCCATGTCGGCGTCAGGCAGGACGATCCCGTGGTTCTTGGCCCCGCCCATGGCCTGGACCCGCTTATGGTTGGCCGCGCCTGTCTGATAGACATAGTGGGCGATGTCGGACGAGCCGACGAAGCTGACGGCGTGGACCAGGGGATGGGTCAGGATGGCGTCGACCGCGGTCTTGTCGCCATGCACCACGTTCAGCACGCCGTTGGGCGCCCCGGCCTCCAGCATCAGTTCGGCCAGCCGCACCGGCACCGACGGATCGCGTTCGGACGGCTTCAGCACGAAGGTGTTGCCCACCGCGATCGCCACGCCGAACATCCACATCGGGATCATGGCCGGGAAGTTGAACGGGGTGATGCCCGCCACCACGCCCAGCGGCTGGCGCATCGAATAGACGTCGATGCCGGGCCCGGCCCCTTGGGTGTATTCGCCCTTCAGCGCATGGGGGATGCCGCAGGCGAACTCGATCACCTCAAGCCCGCGCTGGATGTCGCCCTTGGAGTCGGCGATGACCTTGCCGTGCTCGCTGGACAGCAGTTCGGCCAGTTCGTTCATGTTCGCCTCGACCAGGCGTTTGAAGTCGAACATGACCCGGGCGCGACGCTGGGGATTGGTGCTGGACCAGCCCTCGAAAGCGTTCTGGGCCGCCTGGACGGCGCGATCGACCTCGCCGGCCGCGGCCAGCTGGACCCGCGCCTGAACCGCCCCCGTATTGGGATCGAACACCTCGCCGAACCGGCCCGACGCGCCCGCGAAGACGGCGCCGTCGATGAAATGGTTGATGTCGCGCATGAGCGTTCCTGCCTTTTTTTATCTTGCCCAGACCTAGACTGTTCATCTACGGACTTGAACTGCGTTTTTGCGTGTTTGAGATTGCATTTCCGCATGTTCGATTGGGACGATCTCCGAGTGTTCCTCGCCGCAGCCCGCAGCGGCTCCCTTTCGACAGCGTCCATCCGGCTCGGGATTGACGCGGCGACCGTGGGCCGCCGGATCGCGAGGCTGGAGTCGGCCCTGAAGGCCACCTTGCTTGTGAGGTCCAAAAGCGGCCTTCGGCTGACAGCCGCCGGCGCCTACCTCCTCGAAACGGGCGCCCAGGCTGAGGTGGCGATGGAAGCTGCGGCGAGCGTCGGCCATCCCGATCGCATCGCGGGCACCGTGCGGATCAGCGCCGCCGAGGGATTCGGCGCCACCATCCTGGCGCCTGCCCTTTCCGGGCTTCGCCGACAGCATCCTCATCTCCGGATAGAACTGGCGGCCAGTTCGGGCTTTCTCTCTCCCAGCCGTCGCGAGGTGGATATGGCCGTCACCCTGAGCGCGCCCGACAGCGCTCGCCTGGTCGTGGAGCCGCTGACGCCCTATCAGCTCGGGCTCTACGCCTCGCCGGAGTATCTCGAGCGACACCCGACGCCCCAGGACGCCAATGACCTGACCGGGCACGACATCGTCGGCTATGTCGAGGATCTGATCTATGCGCCGGAGCTCAGGTATCTCGATGAGGTTTCACCGGGTTTGAAGCCCGTCCTTTCCTCTTCATCCATCCGCGCGCAGAGGGAAATCATCGCCGGGAACGGGGGAATCGGCGTCCTGCCCTGCTTCATGGCGACCGGCCTCCAACGCGTGCTTCCAGACCTCTGGATAGAGCGTCGTTTCTGGCTCAGCACCCACCGGGAGGTCCACGGCAGTGCACGGATCAAGGCTGTTCACGCCTGGATAAAGGACATCTGCGACATGCACCGCACACGACTGTCTCCCCACGAGCGTCGCGGGTCCGATCAGGACCGTCCGGCTCGACAGGGATCGAAGCGGCGCTGACGGCCGCTGTCCCGCGCATCATCGCGTTTGAGGACGGTCTCGCCTATATAGCGACCCTTCCTCCTGGACTCGCATGTTCCGGACGGGAGCTTCGAATACCTCGCCATTTTCGTGTGCGCCCTGCGTGCGTGAGATGTCGAAAAGCCGGAAACAACGTCGCAAACCGGCGCAAGATCGAGCGCACAGTCTGCCAACCAAAGTTTTGATATTACTGAACAATGCCTATAACCCACGCACGTAGGCTGTCCGTGGCCCCGATGATGGACTGGACCGACCGGCATTGCCGGGCGTTTCACCGCGCCCTCAGCGCGCGGGCCCTGCTCTATACGGAGATGGTGACGGCGCCGGCGGTGCTGCATGGGGATCGGGATCATCTGCTGGGGTTCGATGCGGTCGAACATCCGGTCGCCCTGCAACTGGGCGGGTCCGATCCTGAAGAACTGGCCCAGGCGGCCAGGATCGGCGAAGCCTACGGCTATGACGAAATCAATCTGAACGTCGGCTGTCCCTCGGACCGGGTTCAGTCGGGCCGGTTCGGCGCCTGTCTGATGCGCGAGCCGGCGCTGGTCGCCGACTGTATGGCGGCGATCCGGGAGGCCGTGTCCGTGCCCGCCACGGTCAAATGCCGGATCGGCGTCGACGACCAGGACCCCCAGGTCAGCCTGTTCGCCACCGTGGACGCCTGCGCCGCCGTCGGGATCGAGGTCTTCATCGTCCATGCGCGCAAGGCCTGGCTTCAGGGCCTGTCGCCCAAGGAGAACCGGGACGTGCCGCCCCTGGATTATGGACTGGTGCGCCGGCTGAAGCGCGAGCGGCCCCAGCTGAACATTTCGATCAACGGCGGGATCGCCGATCTGGATCAGGCCGAGACCCTGCTGGACGACACCGACGGGGTGCGGCTGGACGGGGTGATGCTGGGCCGGGCCGCCTATCATGAGCCGGCCCTCCTGGGTCAGGCGGATCGGCGCCTGTTCGGGGCCGAGACGATCGACGTCGACGCCTTTACGGCGCTGGACCGTTATCGCCCCTATATGGCGGCCCGGCTGGCGGAGGGGGTGCGGCTGGCGGCCATGACGCGCCACATGCTGGGGCTGATGCACGGACGGCCGGGCGCGCGGGCCTTCCGCCGCATCCTGACGGTCGAGGCCATCCGGCCGGGCGCTGGGCTGGAGGTTCTGGACCGCGCCGCCGAGGCGGTGCGCGAGGCCGAGGCGCGGCGCGACGCGGCGGCCTGACGCCCAGCCGGGACGGGAACCGTCCGGGTCGCCGCGCCTTTCAGCGTCGAACCCTTTTCGCGACCGGAGTCCGCCATGAAGCTCATCGCCCTCGCCGCCGCCGCGGCCGCCCTCCTGCCCGCCGCCCAGGCCGCAGCCCAGACGCCCGTTTCCAGTGCGGAGCGGGGCCGGTTCGCCCTGGGCGCCCAGGTCGGCACGCCGGGCGCCGGGCTTCAGGCCCAGTTCGCCGTGAACGACTATCTGGTGCTGCGCGGCGGCTATGACGCGCTTCAGTGGGACCGCGACGACACCTATGACGGCATCGACTATGAGGCCGACATCGACTTCAAGTCGCCGGGCGCCTTCGTGGATCTGCATCCGTTCAAGAACCCCTTCTTCGTCTCGGCCGGCGCCTATTTCGGCACGCGCAAGGTCGATCTGAACGCCACCCCGACCGAGCCGGTCAATATCGGCGGCCTGGTCTTCACCCCTGAGCAGGTCGGAACCCTGACCGGCCGCATCGACCTGGAAAGCACCGCCCCCTTCGTCGGCCTCGGGTTCGACAACACCTTCACCCATGACGGGCGCTGGGGCCTGCGGCTGCTGGCCGGCGCGGCCTTCGGCGATGCGCCCCAGGTCGATCTGAACGCCGCGGGCGGGACCCTGTCCGACCAGCCGGCCTTCCAGGATCGTCTGGCGGAAGAGGAGCGTGAGATTCAGGCCGACGCCGACGACTACAAGGTCCTGCCCGTCGTGCAGATCGGGCTCAACTACCGGTTCTGATGGTGAAGGCGCCCCGCGCCTGCTAAGGGCGCGGCATGTTCGGCCTGCCCCTGTCTGAAATCGCCCTGCTGGTTCTGGCCCTGATCGGGGCGGGGCTGTTCGGCGGGATCATCGCCGGCCTGTTCGGGGTGGGCGGCGGCACGGTTCTGGTGCCGGTGCTGTTCTACGCCTTCACTGTCCTGGGCGTGGGCGGCGAGGGCGATCTGCACACCGCCATCGGCACCTCGCTGGCGACCATCGTGGTCACGGCCCTGCGGTCCCTGGCCGCCCACCGCAAGCACGGGGCCGTGGACGAACAGGTGCTGCGGACCTGGACGCCCTGGGTGGCCCTGGGCGCCGTAGCGGGGGCGGCCATCGCCGGCGTGACCTCCATGGAGGGGCTGGCCCTGGTTTACGGCGTCCTGCTGATCCTGGTGGCGGCTCAGATGGGCCTGCTGCCCGAGCGCTACGTGCTGCGCACGGACATGCCGACGGGCTGGACCCGAGGCGTCCTGGGAAGCCTGATCGGCCTGTTCTCGGCCATGATGGGCGTGGGGGGCGGCAGTCTG
Source organism: Brevundimonas sp. GW456-12-10-14-LB3 (assembly GCF_059424365.1). Lineage (NCBI taxonomy): Bacteria > Pseudomonadati > Pseudomonadota > Alphaproteobacteria > Caulobacterales > Caulobacteraceae > Brevundimonas > Brevundimonas sp. GW456-12-10-14-LB3. Next base: position 49,567 of record NZ_JBWKZJ010000012.1, on the reverse strand, counting down.
GGCGGCATGACCATGACCCTGTTCGGCCGGCCGATCCACCAGGCGGTGGCGACGGCCTCGGGCTTCGGGGTCGCGATCGGAGCGGCGGCGGCGGCCGGTTTCGTCGTTTTCGGCTGGGACGCGCCGGGCCGCCCGCCCCTGTCGCTCGGCTATGTCAATCTGCCCGCCGCCGTGATCATGGGGATGATGACGGCCCTGTCGGCGCCGCTGGGCGCGCGGCTGGCGCACCGGCTGGATCGGCGCGTCCTGAAAAAAGCCTTTGCAGTCTATCTGTTGGCGACAGCCCTATCGGTCGTCATCAAGGCGTTTTGAGCCGCGCCCCTTTCTGGCCACAAGTCCCGGCGACAAAACGCGCGCCGGCGGCGTTGGGAGCCGGCGCCTCTATGAGCAAATCGGATGATCGGCGCCTCCGCTGCCTTCGCCTTGTTGTGGACCGCTCTGTCCTCGGTTTCGAGCGAGCCAGTCCCTTACAATGTCGCTGTCGCGGCGGATGCAGCCAGGGTTGAAACCCCGGCGGACGACATCGGTTCCCCCGATCTGGAGGCTGCGGCCCTGACGGAGGAACAGGCCGAGCTTATGGCCGGCGATCCCGACTGGCGCGCCTCGGCCCGGCTCTATCATGCGGGCGGCGGCGGAGCGACGGGCAATGATTCCCTGGGTTGCCGTCCCATCGCCATGCGCACCGTGGCGGTCGATCCCCGCGTCATTCCGCGTCGCACCAAACTCTTCATCCGCGAAACCGTGGGGATGCGTCTGGCCGACGGTTCGATCCATGACGGCTATTGGTACGCCTCCGACACCGGCGGGGCGATCAAGGGTCAGAAGATCGACCTCTATACCGGGAACGGCCGCGGCTCGATGGCCCAGGCGCGTCGTCTGAACATGCGGACCCTGACCATCGCCGACGCCGGTCGTTTCGACGGCTGCCCCCCGGCCTGGGAAAGCGCCGCCCGCTAAATCACCTTCAAGACGTTAAAAACGCCGGCTCCGTCAGGGGCTGGCGTTTTCATGTGCGGGATTTGCGAAGGCTTAGTCCAGTTCGCTGACCTTCAGCGTCGACTGGACCATGTCGTCGCCATAGGTGCCGACCCAGACGTCATAGCGGCCGCTCTGCGGATTGGTGATCTGGACCTTGGGGTTCAGACTGCCGCCGCTGTCGTCGTCGCAGTACCAGCGGCCGTTCGGCGTATTGATCAACAGGGTGGTGTCTTCCGACGCCTCGACCAGGAAGGTCAGGTCCAGATTTCCCGCCTCGAAGAAGACCTGATAGTCGGGCGCCGCGCTGACCGAACCTTCACAGCCCGCCTTGGCGTTGGCGGCCGGGACCGAGCCGCCGGCCAGGATCGACTTTTCGTGGGGATCGGGGGTGAAGCCGGTGCGCAGGCGCACCGAGCCGTAGTTCGGCTCCTTATCCGTATCGGGGCTTTCGCCGCCGCCGCTGCTGGAGCCGCCCAGTTCGCTGACCTCCAGCGTCGCCTGGACCATCTTGTCATTATAGGTGCCCAGCCAGATGTCGTAGCGGCCGCTCTGCGGATCGGAGATCAGCACCTGAGGGTTCAGATCGCCGCCGCTGTCGTCGTCGCACAGCCACTGACCGTCGGGCGTATTGATCAGAAGCGTGGTGTCTTCCGAGGCCGTGGCCCGGATGGTCAGGTCCAGTTCGCCGGCCTCATAGGTCAGTTGCAGATCCGGCGCGGCGCTGACCGAACCTTCGCAGCCCGAACGGGCGGCCGAGGCGGCCACGGAACCGCCCGCCAGGATGGACTTGGTCCATGGATCGGGGGTGAAGCCGCTTTCCAGCTCCACCTCCCCATAGTTGGGCGACAGGGTGAAGTCCGGGCGGCTTCCCGACTTCTGGGCCAGGGCGACGCCCGGCGTAAGCATAAGGGCGGCGGCGGCCGCGGCGGCGATGCGTTTCATGAAGCGTTTCCCCTTCCCTGCGGCCCCTCGCCGCACCTTCTGCATAACCCATTTTCCAGAAAGGCGCAGCTTCCGAAACCCAGGGCGCGCGGTCAGAATTTGCGTCGGCCCGACACCGTCTCGAAGAACAGGCGGAAGTCGCCCATCAGGCTCCACAGCGGATATTTGAAGGTGGCAGGCTTGTTCTTCTCGAAGAAGAAATGTCCGACCCAGGCGAAGCCGTAGCCGACCAGGGGCATGGCCAGAAGCCACCAGGGATTCAGGGTCACGACGAAGGCGAGAAGGGCCAGGATCACCAGTCCGGTGCCCATGACGTGGATGCGCCGACAGGTCCGGTTGGAATGCTCATGGATGTAATAGGGGTAGAAGGCCTCGAACGAGGCGTATCGGCCCTGGGGTTCGGACGGCGTGGTCATGGGCGGAGGGTGCGCCTCCGCCCAGGATCAATCAAGTCTCAGCCCTTGGGCTTGCCCTTGAACCCGTCCTTCTTGAACCCGTCCTTCTTGAAGCCCGGCTTGGCCTTGAACGGCTTCTTGGCGAAGGGCTTGTCGCCCGCCGCATTCGACCGCGGATTGGCGGCGCCGTCGGTCTTGGGCGCCCAGGGCTTCTTCTTGAACGGCGGACGGGCGTCGCCCTCCCCGCCTTCGGCGCGCTTGTAGGGCGTCTTCTTGAAGGGGCGGTCGCCGTCCTCGCGCGGCTTGCCGGCGTAGCGGGACGCCTTCATCGACCCCGGCGTGGGCGCTTCCGACGGCGTGATCTTCACCTCTTCCTTCGAGGCGGCGATCGCCTCGCGGAAGGCCTTTTCATGGGTCTTGGCGATCTCGAACCGGGTCTCTTCAGGGAAGGTGCGGATCGAGCCGATCTGGGGTTTGGAAATGCCGCCAATGCGGCAGATCAGGGGGATCAGCCATTTGGGGTCGGCGTTCTTGTTGCGGCCCACGTCCAGGCGGAACCAGACCACCTCATCGGCGCCCAGGCGTTCGCCGGGCCAGGGCTGGGCGGCGGTCCCGTCGTCGGTGCGCGCGGCCCGGTCGCGCTTGGCCGGTCCGCGATCGGCGCCCGGATCGGACAGTTCTTCCGGCGCCGGCTGTTCCTTGCGCAGCAGGCGAACCAGGGCGGCGGCGATCTCGTCGGGCGTGCGCTCGGCGATCATCCGCTTGGCGACGATCATGTCCTCGTCCGACACCTCGGCCTCGAAATGCGACGGCGACAGCAGACGGTCCTCATCGGCCTTGCGGATCTCGTCGAAGGTGGGCGCGCCGGACCAGACGGCGTCGATCCCCGCCTCGTCCATCAGCCGCTCGGCCTTGCGACGGCGCGAGTGGGGCACCAGCATGACCGAAACGCCCTTCTTGCCCGCCCGCCCGGTGCGGCCCGAACGGTGCAGCAGGCCGGCGCGGTTCATCGGCAGTTCGGCGTGGATGACCAGGCCCAGATCGGGCAGGTCGAGCCCACGCGCGGCCACGTCGGTGGCGACACAGACGCGGGCGCGTCCGTCCCGCAGCGACTGCAGCGCGTCGGTCCGTTCGCGCTGGCCCATTTCGCCGGACAGGCTGACGGTCGAGAAGCCGCGCTCCAGCAGCGACGACTGCAGGTGACGCACCGAATCCCGCGTCGAGCAGAAGACCATGGCCCGCGGCGCCTCGAACCAGCGCAGGGTGTTGACCACGGCGTGTTCGATCTCATTGGGGGCGATGCGATAGGCGCGATATTCGATGTCGGCGTGCTGGCGCGACTTGTCGGTGGCGTCGATGCGCACCGCGTCCTTCTGATAGCGCTTGGCCAGGGTGACGATCTCGCGCGCGATGGTGGCCGAGAACAGCAGGGTGCGGCGGCCTTCCGGCGCCTGGTCCAGAATGTGCTCCAGGTCCTCGCGGAAGCCCATGTCCAGCATCTCGTCGGCCTCGTCGAGCACCGCGACCTTCAGCTCGGACAGGTCCAGATTGCCCCGGTCGATATGGTCCTTCAGACGGCCGGGCGTGCCGACGACGATGTGGACGCCGAAGCTTAAGGCACGCGCTTCACGGCGCGCGTCCATGCCGCCGACGCAGGTGGCGATCTTGGCGCCGGAGTCGGCGTACAGCCATTGCAGCTCGGCGGCGACCTGCATGGCCAGCTCCCGCGTGGGCGCGATGGCCAGGCACAGGGGCGCGCCGCCGGGGCCGAACTGGGGACTGTCGCCCAGCAGGGTCGGCGCCGCCGCCAGGCCGAAGGCCACCGTCTTGCCCGATCCGGTCTGGGCCGAGACCAGCAGGTCGCGGTCCGCATGGCCCTCTTCCAGCACGGCGGCCTGAACCGGGGTCGGTTCGGCATAGCCCTTGTTGATCAGAGCGCGGTCGAGCGCGGGGTGAACGGCGGGAAAGGGCATCGGCTACCTGGAATGACGGACGAGGCGGTCGTCGAAACGACCGCGCCCGGCCGAGGACAGACCTCAGGCCGGGCGAATGATGGGCGCTCTATACACGGATAAAGGCTGAAGCGGGGCGGAAAACGCCGTTCACCCTGTTCCTTCAGGCGACGTTGACCTGAGGGCGACAGTCTGGCGATCAAACCCGCCTCGTTCGGAGCCTATCATGCAAGCGCTTTCCATCGCCGCCGCCGGAATGACCAGCGCCCAGATGCGGTTCGAAAACAGCGCGCGCCGCACTGCGACCGCGCCGCTCGACAACCTCGCCGAGGAAACCGTCGAACGGCTTCAGGCCAAGACCGCCTTCAGCGCCAACGCCGCCGTGGTCCGAACCGCCGACGAAATGACGGCGACCCTGCTGGACATCCTGGCCTGAGCCGCGACGCCGTTTAGAACTCTTCCCAGCCGTCGGCTTCGGGCGCCGCCTTGGGCGCAAGGGCCGCGCCGCCGCGCCCCAGGGTCTTCAAGGCCGCCGCCATATGGGGCGTAGACGCCCGCGCCGAAGCCGGAGCCGGCGCCGCCGGACGTTGCGCCGCGGACTTGGCGGGGGAGGCCTGACCCACGGTCCCGACCTTGAACCGGGCCGCAGAGGCTTGCAGGGACTGGGCTTCCTGATCCAGGGCGTGGCTGGCGGCGGTCGACTGTTCGACCATGGCCGCATTCTGCTGGGTGACCTGGTCCATCTGGTTCACGGCCGTATTGACCTGGGCCAGGCCGACCGCCTGTTCCTGGGCCGAGGCGGCGATGTCGGCCACCAGGCCGTCGATCTCGGCCACCCGGTCCACGATCCGTTGCAAAGCCTCGCCGGTCTGGCCGACCAAGGTCACGCCCGTGCCCACCTGGCTGGTGGAGGTCGAGATCAGGGTCTTGATCTCTTTCGCCGCCTCCGCCGACCGCTGGGCCAGGGCCCGGACCTCGGAGGCCACGACGGCGAAGCCGCGACCGGCCTCGCCCGCCCGCGCCGCCTCGACCCCGGCGTTCAGGGCCAGAAGATTGGTCTGGAAGGCGATCTCGTCGATGACCCCGATGATCTGGCTGATCTGCGAGGACGAGGATTCGATCGCCTGCATGGCTTCGACCGCGTCGCGGACGATGACGCCGGACGTCTCGGCGTCGCCCTTGGCGGCGTCGACGACGTCGGCCGCCTGGCGAGCGCCGGAGGCGGTCTTCTTCACCGTGGCGGTGATCTCGTCCAGGGCGGCCGCCGTCTCTTCCAGAGAGGCGGCCTGCTGTTCGGTGCGGCGCGACAGGTCGTCGGCGGCCTGGGAAATCTCGGCCGCGCCCGAACGAATGCCCGCCACATTGCCCAGGACGACGCCCATCGCCTGTTGCAGCTGGGCGATGGCGGCGTTGAAGTCGGACTTGAGCTGGGCGGCCTTGGGCGCGAACTCGGTTTCGATCCGATAGGTCAGGTCGCCGTTGGACATGGCCGACAGCCCCTCGGCCAGGGCCGTAAGCGCGATCCGATCCTCCTCGGCGATCCGGGCCTTTTCGGCTTCATTGGCGCGATGTTCGGCCTCGCTGACCGCCCGCTGCGACTGGGCCTCGGCTTCCAGCCGGGCCTTTTCGACGGCGTTGTCGCGGAAGGTGCCGACGGCCGCGGCCATCCGGCCGATCTCGTCGCCACGCTCCTGGGCCGGGATGGAGACCTTCAGATCGCCGCCGGCCAGCTGCGCCATGGCGCGGGTCATGGCGACGATCGGCTGGCTGAGCGCCCGGACCAGCCAGACCGTCATGGCGGCGGCGACCAGCAGGGCCAGGATCCCGCCGACGACCAGGGCCGCATAGCCCCGTCCGAAAGCCGCCTTCTTGGCGGCGCTTCTCTGACTCAGCACCGCATCGGCGGCCTGATCGACAGCGGTGACGGCGGCGCGAATGTCCTTCAGGTCCGCCGTCTGCAACAGCCGCGCTTCGGCCTGGAGCCGGGTCGCCGGATCGGCGGCCTGGGCTATCAGCCCCTGCGACTGCTGGTGAAAGGCGTCGCTGGCGGCCTTCAGCGCCTGATGCTGGGCGGCGTAGACATGATCGGCGTCGCTGGCGTCCAGGGCCTGGGCCGCCTGGTCGAAGGCGGCCTTGCGCGCCAGATAGTCCCGTCGCGCCGTCTCCTGGCCCGTCGCCACATAGGCGCGCAGGGCGTTTTGCTGTTCGACGGCGGCGGCCAGGGTCAGAGTGGCCGCCTCGCTGATCTGATAGGCGGACCGTTCGGCCGTGTCCGACCGTTGCAGCGTCACCAGGCTGAACAGGACGACCAGGGTCGCCACGCCGCACGCGCTCATCATCGCCCCGAGCGCGATCATCAGCTTGATGGATATGGACAAGGACTTGAACACGACCGGCTCCGAAAGCGGTTAACCCGTCGCAACTACCGGACAAGCCTTACCAAACCTTCTAAGGCGACGCTTCCAATCCGGCCTTTTCTGGTAGGTGGAAATACCCAGTGAACTGTTCGAAGACCGCCCGGTCGCCGACGATCCTCAGCCCGCCTTCGGCCTCAAGCGCCGCCGTCGGAACCTTGCCGTAAACGGCCGCCGCCACCAGTTCGGGGCGGGTGGTCAGGACCACGGCGGTGTCGTCGATCGGCCCCCGCCGCGCGTCCAGACCGCCGTCCCGGATCTCAACCCGGAAGGTCTCGTCTTCAAAGACGAAGCCCAGGACCAGGGCGGCGTCGCCGGCCAGGGCGGGATCGAACATGGTCTTGAACGACAGCATGATCGAGACGGCGCTGATCGGCAGGGTCGGATCATGCTGGGGCGACCGCGCCGCCCAGCGCCCCAGGACGATGAAGACCGGCTCGATCTCCAGCCCCCAGTCGGTCAGCTCATAGACCTGGACCGAGGCGGGCGGCGGCAGTTTGCGACGCCGCAGAACTCCCGACGCCTCCAGCCCCTCCAGCCTCTGGGTCAGGACATTGGCCGATATGCCGTGCAGGTCCTTCTTCAGATCGCCGAACCGGCGCGGGCCCAGCATCAGCTCGCGCACGACCAGCAGGGCCCAGCGTTCGCCGATCAGATCCAGCCCATGGGCGGCCCCGCAGGCGTCATGATAACGACGCCCTGGCTTTGCAGTTACTTTTTCTAACTTCATTATTGACTATTCTAACTACCAAAGGCACGGTCCGCAAAGAGGGAGAGGACCGCCGCATGACCCAACTGATCTTCATCAACCTGCCCGTCGCCGACCTTGACCGTTCGATCGCCTTTTATGAAGCCGTCGGGGCGACGAAAAACCCGATGTTCAGCGATGAGACGGCCGCCTGTATGGTGGTGTCGGACGTGATCCACGTCATGCTGCTGACCCACGACAAGTGGCGCAGCTTCACCGACCGGGCCATTCCCGACGCCCAGGTCTCGGCCCAGATGCTGCTGTGCCTGTCGCGCGAGGACAAGGCGGCGGTGGATGCGACGGTCGCCCAGGCCGCCGGCGCCGGGGGTCTGCCCGACCCCAACAGCCCCCAGGATTACGGCTTCATGTACGGCCGCAGCTACGCCGATCCCGACGGCCATATCTGGGAGGTCATGTGGATGGACCCCACAGCCGTCGCCGCCGGGCCCGAGGCCTTCGCCGCCCATGACCTGACGCCGGCCTGAGGCGGAGATCGTCATGTCCGAGATTTTCGAACTCCGCATCAGCCGCCTGATCAGGGCCGCGCCGGAAACGGTCTGGAACGTCTATACGCAACGCACCGCCGAATGGTTCTGCCCCCGCCCCTGGACCACGCCGGTGGTGGACTGGGACCTGCGCGTCGGCGGCCGGGCCAATGTCGAAATGGCCTCGCCCGAGGGGGAGCGTCATCCCTATTCCGGCGTCTTCCTGGAGGTGGTTCCGGGCCGCAGACTGGTCTCGACCGGCGCCTTCACCGAGGGCTGGGTTCCCCAGGCCGGCGAGATGAACTTCGTCCGCATCGACACCTTCGAGGCCGAGGACGATGCGACCCTCTACACCGCCGTCGCCCGCCATTGGGACGAAAAGGCCATGTCGGCGCACCGAGCCATGGGCTTCGAACAGGGCTGGGCCGCCGTCGCCGATCAACTGGCCGAACTGGCCGAGGGCGTGGCGTGATGGCCGACAAGATCGTTCCCTGCCTGTGGTTCGACGGCGAGGCGGAAGCCGCCACCGCCTTCTATGTGTCGCTTCTGCCCGACAGCCGTATCACCGCCGTCAACCGCTCGCCGGTCGACACGCCGTCCGGCCCGGCCGGTTCGGTCCTGACGGTGCAGTTCGTCCTGGCGGGCCGTGAGTATCTGGCCCTGAACGGAGGGCCGAACTTCCGTTTCACCGAGGCCGTCTCCTTCATGGTGATGACCGAGGATCAGGCCGAAACCGACCGGCTGTGGGACGCCCTGACCGCTGACGGCGGCCGCGAGAACGCCTGCGGCTGGTTGAAGGACCGTTGGGGCCTGTCGTGGCAGATAACGCCTCGGCGCCTGGTGGAACTGACGACCGACCCCGATCCCGCCCGCGCCAAGGCCGCCATGCAGGCCATGATGGAGATGATCAAGATCGACGTCGCGGCCCTGGAACGCGCCGTCGCCGACCTCTGAACCCTCAGCAAAGGACGACCCCATGACCTATGTGACCGGCTTCCTGACCCCCGTGAAATCCGAGGACAAGGCGCGCTACGTCAAGTCCGCCCAGGCCTCCTGGCCCCTGTTTCAGAAATACGGCGCCCTGTCCCAGGTCGAGACCTGGGGCGAGGACGTGCCCGACGGCAAGCTGACCAGCTTTCCCATGGCCGTAAAGCTGGAGCCGGGCGAGGTGGTGGTCTTCTCCTGGGTCACCTGGCCCGACCGCGCCACCGCCGACGCCTGCTGGGCGCAGATGGAGACCGACCCCGGCTTCGCCGAGATGGACATGCCCTTCGACGGCAAGCGGATGATGTGGGGCGGTTTCGAAACCATCTTCCAGTCATAGGGGCTCAGCGGCGCGCCGCCTTCAGGGCCGCCGTCAGGGCCTTGCGGCGTTTTGCATGGGTCCGCTCCCGCTCGGCCTGTTCGTCCTCCAAGGCCTTCAGCCGATCCGCCAGATCCGCCATCGCCTGCTGATGTTCGGCGTCCAGGGTCTCAAGCTCGGCTTCCAGCCGCTGGATCTTGGCGCGCCGGGCCTTGGACGGACCGGCGGCCTTCTTCGGTCCGGCCGCCTTCTTGATCTTGCCGACGTCGATGGCCAGGCCGCGTTCGATCACCTCGCCTGGAGCGGCTAAGGCCGCCTCATAGTCGGGGCCGCCGCTCAGTTCGCTGGCCAGGCCCGTGGCGAACAGATCCTGTTTGGAGCCCCAGGCCTCCAGCGCCTTGGGCCGCGAGCTGACCGCGACCGTGAAGGCGTGAAACCCGTCCGACCAGGTGAAGACCTTCAACCGTTTCGCCATGCGCCTCTCCCGGCCGACGGCCCGACTCGGCGCCGTCTCAGCGGCAGAAACGTGTGTCGGTCGCTTCCAGATGCAGATGGTCGAAATGGACGGCGTTGTAGTCTGGGCTCAGCACCGTGCCGAAGATGCGGCAGGCGTCGTCGCGGATACGGCGCAGGAATCGGGCCTCGGGCGCATCGCCGCTCCAATCCTTCGTCACCGTGATCCGCCGCCCGTCCCTCAGCCGCACCCCGGCGAAGTCCAGGGCGGCCGCCTGGGCGTGGGCGCTGATCCGGCTGGAGCCCACGCCGTTGTTCACATTGCGACAGGCGTAGGCGCCCATATGGTCGATCTGGACCACGTCCGACCCCAGGATTTCGCGCGCCGCCGGTTCCAGCGACTGACGCCGCCAGACGCTCAGCGCCAGGGCGGTCTGGCAGGTCATCTCGACGTCGCCGGGCGCCATCCGCGCCACCGTCCCCAGGTCCGGCCCCAGCACCCCGCCCTGTCTCAGGCCGCAGACGGCCGAGTTCTGCCGATCCGGCACGGGGCTGAACCGCACCCGCGCCGCGGTCAGCTGGGCCATGCACCGCCCCAGCTCAGAGCCTTCGCGCACCACCGCCGCCTGGGTGCCCCCGTCGATCGGCCGGTCGATCAGCCCCCCGATGAGAGGCGCCGCCGTCTGGCCCGGATAGGGCGACGGCCGCAAGGGCTCCGGCGCGCGCCGGACGCAGCCGGCCAAAATCAGCAGGAGCGAAAGGCCGGCGCAAAGGCGCATCAGACGAGGCGACGAGGACATGGCTCCGGTCCTAGCCGATTCCCGCCGGGTCCGGCGGTCACGAGGCGGAGAGCCGCCTATCGCCGCTCTTCCGACACGCCCTTGGCCCGACAGCGGTCCGAGCAGAACCGCACACGATCCCAGTCCCGCGCCCATTTCTTGCGCCAGACGAACGGCAGGCCGCAGGCGGCGCAGACCTTCTGCGGCAGATCGGCCTTGGCCGGCGCCGTGCCCAGATTGACGTGTTTGCGGCCCATCCGGTCCTCTATTTGAAACGGCGGGCGAGGGACCGCGCCGCCATTGTTGCGAAACACTCTCAACCTTGCTACAGGGCGCACGTCGCCTCGGCGGCCGTAAGCGTCTCACGTCAGGCAACGCATCCATCCCGGTCTTCGGCCGGGGCCGGTTCGTCCGGCGGATGCCCGCGCCGAAGACCTGAGTTTAAGAGAGACGCAAACCATGCACCCTCATCCCGCCGTCGTCCGGTTCCGACGCCTGCCCGCCCGCTACGCCGGACTGGTCATGCCGCTGATCCTGTCGCTGATCATGACCTTTGTGGTCTCAGCCATCGCCACCGCTCGAACCCTGGGCTTCGCCCCGGCCTTTCCCAGCGCGTGGATGCAGGCCTGGGGCCTGTCCTGGCTGATCGCCTTCCCGGTCCTGCTGCTGATCCTGCCCCTGGTCCGGCGCATCGTCGCAGCCCTGGTCGAGCCCGCCCGCTGAACGAAAAAGGGGCGGCCCTTTCGGCGCCGCCCCTGATCGTCTTCAGCTGTCCAGGAAGGACCGCAGCTTGCGCGACCGGCTGGGGTGTTTCAGCTTGCGCAGGGCCTTGGCCTCGATCTGACGGATCCGTTCGCGCGTCACCGAGAACTGCTGGCCGACTTCTTCCAGCGTGTGGTCGGTGTTCATGCCGATGCCGAAGCGCATGCGCAGCACCCGTTCCTCGCGCGGCGTCAGGGACGCCAGGACGCGGGTGGTGGTCTCGCGCAGGTTCGACTGGATGGCGGCGTCGATCGGCAGGACGGCGTTCTTGTCCTCGATGAAGTCGCCCAGGTGCGAATCCTCTTCGTCCCCGATCGGGGTCTCCAGGCTGATCGGCTCCTTGGCGATCTTCAGGACCTTGCGCACCTTCTCCAGCGGCATGGCCAGCTTTTCGGCCAGTTCTTCCGGGGTCGGCTCGCGGCCGATCTCGTGCAGCATCTGGCGGCTGGTGCGGACGATCTTGTTGATCGTCTCGATCATGTGCACCGGGATGCGGATGGTGCGCGCCTGGTCGGCGATCGAGCGGGTGATCGCCTGACGGATCCACCAGGTGGCGTAGGTCGAGAACTTGTAGCCGCGGCGGTACTCGAACTTGTCGACCGCCTTCATCAGGCCGATGTTGCCCTCCTGGATCAGGTCCAGGAACTGCAGGCCGCGGTTGGTGTATTTCTTGGCGATGGAGATGACGAGGCGCAGGTTGGCCTCGACCATTTCCTTCTTGGCTTGCCGCGCTTCGCGTTCGCCCTTCTGCACCGTCTGGACGATGCGGCGATAGTCGTCGATCGGCAGGCCGGCCTCCAGGGCCACGGCGGCGACGTCGGCGCGGATGGTCGCGATCTGGCCGGCTTCGTTCTCGCTGAACTTGGTCCAGCGCACGCCCTGGTCCTTGATCCGGTCGGTCCAGGTCGGGTCCAGTTCGGAGCCGAAATAGGCCTTCAGGAACTCAGGCCGCGAAATGCCGTAGCTGTCGGCCAGACGCAGCAGACGGCCTTCCAGACCAATCAGGCGCTTGTTGATCGCATACAGCTGCTCGACCAGGGCCTCGATGCGGTTGTTGTTCAACTTCATCGTCTTCAGACGATCCGAAATGGTCGTCGTCAGGGTCTGATAGGTCTTTTCGTCCTTGGCGCTCAGGGTCTCGCCCTTCAGCCGGGCCTGGACCAGCTTGTCCTGCAACGCACGGAAGGCGCCGAAGTCGGCGGCGATGGCGTTCAGAACCTCCATCACCCCGTCGCGCAGCTCGGCCTCCAGAGCCGAGATCGACATGCCGCCGCCGTCGTCGAAGTCGTCCTCGTCCTCGTCGTCGGATTCGGGCTTGTCCTCGGCGACCGGCTTGTCCTCGGCCTCTTCCTCCTCTTCGCCCTCAGGCTGGGCGGCGCCCGGCAGGGAGGAGGGGTTGAGCACGCCGTAGGTGGCGTCCAGGTCGATGACCTCGCGCAGCAGGATGCGGTTGTTCTCCAGCTCGTCGCGCCAGACCATGATGGCCTCAAAGGTCAGGGCGCTTTCGCACAGACCCGAGATCATGGCGTCGCGGCCAGCCTCGATCCGCTTGGCGATGGCGATCTCGCCCTCGCGGCTCAAGAGTTCGACCGAACCCATCTCGCGCAGATACATCCGCACCGGGTCGTCGGTGCGGTCATAGGCGGCCTTGGCGGGGGTTTCGGCCACGCCGGTGGAGGCGGCGGCGGCGACGTCGGTGGACTGCTGCTCCTGCGCGTCCTCCTCGGCCTCGACGACGTTGACGCCCATTTCCGACAGCATGGCCAGGGTGTCTTCGATGGCGTCGGGGGTGACTTCTTCGGACGGCAGGACCTTGTTCAGCTCCTCCATCGTCACATAGCCGCGCGCCTTGGCCTGTTTGATGAATTTCTTGACGCCGGCGTCGGTCAGATCGAGCAGGGGGCCATCGGTCGAAACCTCGGTGTCCTGCGTCTCGGTCTGTGCGTTCATAGTCAGTCTGTCTCCGGCCGGAGGGGTGATCAGTCCACCCCGGCGAAAATACAATGCCTGGCGAGGCGTAAGGTTACGCGCCCGCGCTGTCTTCCCAAATCGTCCCGGCTTTGATCGCACGGCGAAGCACATCCCGCGCAGCTGCCGCCGACGGAACCCCCTCATCCCGCCCCGACGCCTCTCGCGCCGGGACCGAGGCGTCGTCAAACGCCTGCGACCATCGGACCCTTGCCTCGGCGAGGGGCGCATTTGCGGCCAGGAATGGCGCGCCGGACTTCGCCGCCGCCTTCTCGACCTCGCGCACTAAGGCGTCATGATCCGATTGCGCCAGATGGCGTCGCAAGCGGGCGGAGTCAAGGCCGCCCTACGGCTCGCGCAACCAGTTTTCGACGCGCAGACCCGGAACGCGGGAAAACTCCCGCTCATTGTCGGTGACGAGGATGCAGTCCAGCGCCAGGGCGTGGGCGGCGATCAGCAGGTCGTTGGCGCTGATGCTCGCCCCTGACCTTTCCAGCGCCTGGCGAGTCCGCGCATAGGCGCGATCAGCCGGCGCATCGAAGGGCAGGACCGGGATGTCGGCCAAAATCGCCTCCAACTGGCCCGAAAGTCTTGCGGACCCGCGCTTTTCAGCGCCGAACCGCAACTCGGCCGCAACGATGATGCTGGTCGCGGCGTCTTCCAAACGCAGACTGAACTGTTGAGCCACTTGCCCATGCGGATTGCGCACCAGATCCGAAAGCGCGTTCGTATCCAGCAGATAGAGGATCAAAAGCGGACAGGGCTCGAAGGCAGGTCGTCTATAGGAGCGAAGTCCTCCTCGATCGGCTCGAGGCGCGCCAGGGTGTCGAGCAGTCTGTGCCGATTCGACGCCTGTCCCCGTTCGATGATCAACCGCTCCCCCTCCTGACGCACCACGGCGTCCGCCGGAACGGCGACGCCGCTCGGCAGGTGGACGACCTGATGGTCGCCTTCGCGGGTGATCCTGACGGGTTGGGAGCCATCCATGGGGCGAGACTACTCCAGATCGTCAAGCCCGCCAATCGGCGCGGCTCAGACCAGGGTCGTCCAGAAGTCGGGGGCCGCGAACGAGCGGGTGATGGCGTCCCGCTCGGCCTTCAGCCGGATCAGAGCCTCGATGCCCGTCCCCTGGCCCAGGTCCTGTTTCGCCGTCTCTATGGCGCGCGACAGGGCGGCGAGGTGGGTCATCAGACCGAACACCTTCAGCCATTGGGCGCGCGATTCCGCCACGGTAAGGTCGGACGACAGAAAGGCGGCGCCGGACTTGGACGCCGCCTTCTCGATCTCTTTCAACAGCGGATCAAAGCCGGAGTCACGCAGCCGATGTCGCACCACGGCCGCGTCCGACGCCTGGCCCGACAGCCGCAGCCGCACCAGCTCCTGGGCCAACCCCTCCAGGGCTGCGTCGCCAAATCCCTGAACGCTGACTTCTTCCAGATGATCGTCCAGCCGCTCGATGTCGTCGATCGCGGCATAGGCCAGGGCCGCCGCCACCGGACTGACGGCGCGGAACAGCGACTGCATGGCCTGGGCCCCCTCGACGGTCTGGCCCAGCTTCGGCGGCGGGCCGAAACGGCCCCGCCCCTGCCCCGGCGTCCAGGGCGCGCGCGGAGGGTTGCGGGGAAACAGGGCGTCGAACCGGTCGAACAGGTCGCGGCGATACTGTTCCGCCAGATCCTTGTCCTGAATGGCGCCGGCCGCCGCCCGCAGCCGCGCCTTGAACCCGGCCTTGCGCTCGGGCGTGTCCAGCGGCTCCACATCCTGTTCGCGACGGAACAGAACCTCGGCGAAACCATGGGTCTCGGCCAAGGCCTGGCGCAGGGCCGGCGCCCCCTTGTCGCGCAGTATGTCGTCGGGGTCCTGCCCGCCGCTGAGCAGGGCGAAGCGGAACGATCGCCCCGGCTTCAGCAGCGGCAACGACCGTTCGATGGCGCGATAGGCGGCCCGCAGGCCCGCCGCATCCCCGTCGAAACACAGCACCGGCTCATGGCTGACCCGCCACAGCCGCTCCATCTGTTCTTCGGTCAGGGCCGTGCCCATGGGGGCCACGGCCGGCAGGCCCGCGCGCTGGCAGGCGATGACGTCCATATAGCCCTCGACCACGATGATCGGCTGGTCGTTCCGGCTCTCGGCCCCCAGAATGCGCCGCGCCTCGGGCAGGCCGTAGAGGGTGGAGCCCTTGTGAAACAGCGGGCTTTCCGGCCCGTTCAGATATTTGGCCCGGTCGTCGGGGTTCATGGCCCGGCCGCCGAAGCTGACGATCCGCCCCCGCGCGTCCAGAATGGGGAAGATCAGCCGGTCGCGGAACCGGTCATAGGGCTGGCCGCCGCTGTCCGGCGCGATCAGCAGCCCGGCCTCGACCAGTTCGGCCGGCCGCGCCCCGCGCTGGACCAGGGCCTGTTTCAGCCCCTCGCGGTCATTGGGCGCATAGCCCAGGCCGAACCGCTCCCACTGATCCTCGGGCAGGCCGCGCTTCTCAAGATATTCGCGCGCCGCCTTGCCCGGCGTGCGGCGCAGATTGGCGGCGAACCATTTCTGGGCCAGGTCCATCCACTCGGACAGGCCTAAGCGCTTCTGCTCGCGCTCGGCCTCCTTGGGGTCTTCGGCCGGCAGCTGCATGCCCGCCTCGCCCGCCAGCCGCTGCACCGCCTCGACGAAGCTCAGCCGCTCGGTCTCCTGCAGGAAGGAGATGATGTCGCCGTGTTTGCCGGACGAGAAGTCGTGGAAGAAGCCCTTGTCGTCATTGACGAAGAAGGAGGGCGACTTCTCCTTCGAGAAGGGCGACAGGCCGACATATTCCCGCCCCTGCCGCTTGAGCTTCACCGTCCGCCCGATCACGTCGGACGGCCGAAGGCGGGCCTTCAGTTCATCGATGAATCTTTCGTCGAAACGCACACGACGATCCATAAGCCTTGCGACAGGTTCCGTCGATGTTCGGGACGATCAGGCGGTTCGTCCGGGCATCCCCCGATAGCCGAACGAACCGCCGCATCGCAGAAGGCGTAAGCCGCAGCGTCCCCCAACGCCTTGGCTAACGAAGTCCTAACGCCTCGCGGACCTTCATCTGACGTTCGACGGCGTCGGCTGTCGAGAGGCCGGCGACCGGCGTGATGCGGATCATGGCCGGACTGTGTCTTTCGCGTCGCAACGGCTTTTCAGCGGCGAGGTCCAAAGGGCACCACCTTATTGGCCGTATCGTGCCCGATATCAGCGGAGCCCAGGTAGTCTATGCCCGATCTCAGGCACCAGTATCGAACGATCTCCTCCGGAGTCTGGCCGAAATCAGGATCGTTTGGCGTGACATCGGAAACACGCCCCAGGCGAATTCCAGCCACACTTCTGATAGAAGCCTGACCCGTCAAGTGAAACATCATCCGGTCGATCCGATAGGCGGCCTCCGACACCTCCTCCAGCATCAGGACATGGCCGGTCAGATCCGGCTCCAGCGCCGTGCCGACGAGCTGGTCGATGATGGTCAGGTTGAAGGCGACGGCGGGACGCGGGTCGGCGGCCAGGGACGGCTCGATCCAGTCCGTCCGGCCCGTGGTCAGCCAGGCCAGGGCGCCTTTAGCCGTCACATCGTCCCGCACCGAATCCGAAGCCATCGGCCCATGGGCCAGATGTTCGAATCCGGCCCGGTACATGCCGGCCAACAGACTGCCCGCGTCGGAATAGCCCAGATAGCGCTTCTTGCGCGCCACCGCGTTCAGCCGGGGGATCACCGCCTCGGCGATGCGGCAAGAGCCATAGCCGCCGCGGGCGAACCAGACGGCGTCGATGCGCGGATCATTGGCGAACTCGATAAAGGCCTCGGCCCGCGCCCGGTCGTCCCCCGCGAAGTGACCGTGCTTCAAGAAGCAGGCGGGGTGGAAGACCACAGCCACGTCGCGATCCGGGTGATGTTCGGCCATCCACTGTTCGACGGCCTCGGCCCGCTCCTTTGAAAAGCGGGAACTGGCGCAGACCGCGCCGATCTTGAAGGTGTTTGCGTTCACGCCCGTCTTCTTCGTCGAAATTGCGATCCGGCTCTGGCGGATCGGCCCGATCCCCTGTTCTAAGGGGGCATGAACCAAGACGCCTCCTATTTCTTCTGCGGCATCGGCGGGTCGGGCATGCTGCCCCTGGCCCTGATCGTCCAGGCCCAGGGCGCCCGGATCGAAGGCTCGGACCGGGCGCTGGACCAGGGCCGCACCCCTGAAAAGTTCGACTGGCTGCGCGCCCACGGCGTCACCCTGCACCCCCAGGACGGATCGGGCGTCACCCGGCCCGATCAGATCGTGGTCGCCACCGGCGCGGTCGAGGAGACGGTGCCCGACATCGGCGCGGCCCGCCGCGTCGGGGCGGCGATCAAGACCCGGCCCGAACTGCTCAGCGAGCTGTTCAACGCCGCCCCCACCTCGATCGGGGTGGCGGGCACCAGCGGCAAGTCCACCATCACCGGCATGATCGCCTGGATCCTGCACCAGACCGGCCGCGATCCGACCGTCATGAACGGGGCGGTGATGAAGAATTTCGCCGACGCCGACCATCCGTTCGCCAGCGCCCTGATCGGCGGGTCGGATCTGTTCGTGTCCGAGGTCGATGAATCGGACGGCTCGATCGCCCGTTACGTCCCGACCGTGGCGGTCGTCTCCAACATCTCGCTTGACCACAAGTCGATGGAGGAGCTGCGCGACCTGTTCGGCGGCTTCGTCCAGCGGGCGGCCACGGCGGTGCTGAACCTGGACAATCCCGAGACGGCGGCCCTGGCGCAGGAATTACCGCCCGGAAAGGCGATCACCTTCGCTTTGGGCGAAGAGGCGGCCGACCTGTCCGCCCACGATCTTCAGCCCCAGCCGACCGGCATGCGGTTCCGCCTGATCGAGGGCTGGAGCGAGTTCGACGTCAGGCTGAACGTGCCCGGCGCCCACAATGTCGCCAACGCCCTGGCGGCGCTCGGCGCGGTCAAGGCCCTGGGCGTCTCGACGGCCGAGGCGGTCAAGGCCCTGGAAAGCTTCGCCGGCATCCGGCGGCGAATGGAGGTGGTGGGGACCGTCAACGCCGTCACCGTCATCGACGACTTCGCCCACAACCCCGACAAGATCGCCGCCACGCTGAAGACGCTGCACGCCTTCGACGGCCGCCTGCTGATCCTGTTCCAGCCCCACGGCTTCGGCCCCCTGAAACTGATGCGGCGGGAGTTCATCGACGGTTTCGTCGGCCTGATGCGCGAAGACGACGTCCTGCTGATGCCCGAGCCGGTCTATTACGGCGGAACCACCGACCGCAGCGTCGGCAGCGAGGCCGTCGCTGAAGGGGTGCGCGAGGCCGGCCGCCAGGCCGAGGCCCTGCCCGACCGCGCGGCCTGCGGCGACCGCATCGTCGAAATGGCCCGACCCGGCGACCGCGTCCTGGTCATGGGAGCGCGCGACGACACCCTGTCCAGCTTCGCCGCCGACCTGCTGGAGCGGCTGGGCGCGCGCTGAAGCCTGACGTTCGGAGCCAAGGCGCCGCTTCGGACGTTGCCGGAAGATGAGCGCCGCCGCCCTGATCGATCTGAGCCGAGAACGCGCCTATCTGCGCGACCTGGGCCGCGCGTTCGGGGGCGCCCTGGTGTTCAGCATCCCCCTGCTGATGACGATGGAGATGTGGGAGCAGGGCGTGGCCATGGACCGGGGCCGGCTGCTGACCTTCATCGTCGCCGGCCTGCCCCTGCTTTACGGCCTGGCCTATTATGCTGGCTTCTCCGACCGGCGGGGGCTGGCGAACGATCTGATGGACACGGCCGTCGCCCTGGCGGTCGGCTTCCTGACCGCCGGCGTGCTGTTGAGCCTGTTCGGCGTGGTCCGATGGGGCGATCCCCCGCGAGAAGCCCTGGGCAGGATTGCGCTTCAGGCCGTTCCGGGCGCCATGGGCGCCCTGCTGGCCCGCCGCCAGCTGAGCGGCGACGCGGACGGCGGCGAGACCCAGGAGGATCAGGCCTCCTATGTCGGGGAGCTGTTTCTGATGGCGGCCGGCGCCCTGTTCTTCGCCCTGAACGTCGCCCCGACCGAGGAAATGATCCTGATCGCCTACAAGGCCGGCGCCCTCAACGTCCTGGGGCTGATGGCCGTGTCGATCCTGCTGCTGCACCTCATCGTTTTTCGCGCGGGCTTCGCCGGTCAGGAAGAGGCGGATCGACCGGCCCACGCCTTCTTCCACTTCACCCTGCCCGGCTACGCGATCGCCCTGGGGGTCAGCCTGTTCGCCCTGTTCGTCTTTGGGCGGATCGAAGGGCATTCTCTGGCCGGGGTGGTCCAGGCGACGGCGGTCCTGGGCTTTCCCGCCGCGATCGGCGCGGCCGCCGCCCGTCTGCTGGTCTGATCCGATGAACCGAGCCACGCGCCGAAAAGCCGCCCCGCCCCGCCCGCTTTTACAGACCGCCATGGCCGCTCTGGGCGGGGTGGCGACCCTGGCCGCCGTCGGGGTGATCGTGTGGGAGGCCGTGCACCCCGCCGCCCCGGCGACCCTGAGCGCGCGGATCGAGAGGGTCGAGACCACCGCCCACGGCCACGTAGCCGCGATCAAGGTGGTCAATGACGGCGACGAAACCGCCGCCGGGGTCGATGTCGAGGCCGTGGTGGGCGACCAGACGGCGACCGCCACCCTGGACTATGTGCCCGGCCGCGGCCATGCGACCGCCTATATGCGGTTCGACGCCGATCCGCGCGCGGCGGTGGTGACGGTCAAGGGCTGGTCGGCGCCCTGAAGGGCTCAGATCAGCAGCAGGGGCAGGGTCTGAAACACCACCCCGACCCCGCCGATGAAACAGCCGCCGACGCCGACGGCCGGCTCGAATCCCCGACGGGTCCTCAGGATCAACAGGGCGAGCCCCGCCTCGCCCGCCAGACAGGCCAGGCTGAATCCCCCGCCGATCAGGCGCCACAGGGGCGCCTCGGCCGTGGCCACCACGTCCGCCGTGGACGAGATCAGATAGACGCCCAGGAAATGGGCCGCCCAGATCAACAGCCCGCCCGTCAGGATCAGCCAGCGTCCGATGTCAGCCTCCCGGGAACAGATGGGTCAACAGGGCGGCGCCCGCCCCTTGCGCGGCGGAAAAGCCGATGAACAGGGCGATCAGCTGATAGGTCGCCGGTCTCCGGGCCGACAGCAGGCCGAAGATCCAGCGCATCAGGGCGAAGACCGCCATGATGGCGCAGATGGCCGCGAACAGCCCCTGCCAGGCGATCAGGGCGAAGACGGTCGCCCCCTGGCCGCTGGCCTGGGGACGCAGGCCCGCCCCCCACCAGGCGGACGCCTCGACCGCCCAGCCCGCCCCGATCGCCAGGCCCGCCAGCAGCATCAGGAGGGCGGCGATCACCCCACTGCGGGGACGATCCAGCGCCAGGGCTCGCAGGGAGGCCCAGGCCAGAAGCGCCGCCGCCGCGCAAAGGCCCACGACCTGGATCAGAGTTCCCATTTCCGGCGGCGCCTGCCACAGATCGGGTCGGCGGCTCCACAGAAAGACATAGGAGAAGCCGGCCATGACCGCGACCATGCCGGCGACGATCAGGGTGATGACCATGGCCCACCAGCCGTGGCCGGTCGGACCCGAGACATAGGTCGGCAGGCGCACCCCCGCCCCGATGTCCACCACAGCCGCCCCGCCCTCGCGCCGATCCGGCCGGTCCAGCTTCCAGCACCATTTGAGGATGCAATATACGGCCAGAATTCCACTGATCACCGAAGCCAGATAGGCCTGGATGGTCAGGATCAGGAAAAAGCCCGCCGTAAACACCGCCCCCCAGACGTGCCAGCTGGAGGGCCGGGGGATTTGCAGCAGATACTGGGGTTCGGCGTTCAGCGGGCTGGTGACGATGGTCTCGCGTTCGCCGCGCGGGGCGCCGGGCAGGAAATAGCGGCCGGCCTCGACGTCCTCGGCCAGCCCCTTCTGCTCCCAACCGGGATAGAGGCTCTTGATCACCGGAATGGAGCGCAGCGAATAGAGGCCGGCCGGCAGCCACTCCAGCCCCGGCCCATTGAAGACATTGCCCGCCTCGCGTCGCCCGAAGGGGCGGAAGTTGCGGATCATGTCCACCCCCCAGATCAGCACCGCCAGGCCGAACAGGAAGGCGCCGACGGTCGAGATCATATTGGGCAGGTCCCAGCCCCGATCCGGCAGATAGGTGTAGACCCGCCGCGGCATCCCCATCAGCCCGGTCAGATGCATGGGCAGGAAGGTCACGTTGTGGCCGACGAACATCAGCCAGAACACCCACCTGCCCCACCGTTCGCTGAGCGGCCGGGCGCTGGACATGGGGGTCCAATAGTAGATGGCGGCGAACAGCGGAAACACCATGCCGCCGATCAGGACGTAGTGCAGATGGGCGACGATGAAATAGCTGTCGTGGGCCTGCCAGTCGAAGGGGACCATGGCGACCATGACCCCGGTCAGACCGCCCATGACGAAGATGACCAGCCCCCCGACGGCGAACAGGCCGGGCGTGTTGAACCGCATCTTCCCCGCCGCCAGGGTGGCGATCCAGGCGAAGACCTGAACCCCTGCGGGCACGCTGACGGCCATGGAGGCGGCGCTGAAATAGTTGATCGAGATCTGGGGCATGCCGGTGGTGAACATGTGGTGGGCCCAGACGCCGAAGCTGATGAAGCCCGTCGCCAGCATGGCCAGGACCACCAGCCTGTGTCCCACCAGCCGGGTCTGGGCCACGGCCGGGATGATGGTGGACATGGCGCCCGCCGCCGGCAGGAAGATGATGTAGACCTCCGGGTGGCCGAAGAACCAGAACAGGTGCTGCCACAGCATCGGATCGCCGCCCCGCGCGGCGTCGAAGAAGGGCCAGCCCAGCGCTCGCTCCAACTCTAGCAGCAGGGTCGACAGGATGATCGACGGGAAGGCGATGATGATCATGCAGGCGAAGATCAGCATGGCCCAGGCGAAGATCGGCAGCTTGTCCAGGGTCATGCCGGGCGCCCGCGTCTTCAGGACCCCGACGATGATCTCGATGGCGCCGGCGATGGCCGAAATCTCGATGAAGCCGATGCCCAGGAGCCAGAAGTCGGCGTTGATCCCCGGCGAATAGGCCATGGAGGTCAGGGGCGGATACATGAACCAGCCCCCGTTCGGCGCCAGGCCGAAGAAGAGGGAGCAGAAGAAACACAATCCACCGATCAGATAGGCCCAGAAGGCGTAGGCGCTGAGACGCGGGAACGGCAGGTCGCGCGCCCCCAACATCTGGGGCAGCAGCAGCACCCCCAGGGCCTCGACCGCCGGCACGGCGAACAGGAACATCATCACCGTGCCGTGCATGGTGAAGATCTGGTTGTAGGTCTCCTGGGCCAAGAAGCCCGTCATCGGCAGGGCCAGCTGGGTCCGCATCAACAGGGCCAGAACCCCGGCCAGCACGAAGAACAGCATGGCCGCGCCGACGTAATAGACGCCGATATAGTTGTTGTTGATCGCGGTGATCCATTCCCACGGCTTTCGCGGCGCGCACCAGACCTGTTCCAGCTGCTCCAGCTCGCCTTCGGGGCGGGGGTCGCGGCTCGGCAAGCGTTTATAGAGTTCGGGATCGAACCCGGTTTCCGAACTCATTTCAGACTGTCCAGATAGGCCGAGACGGCGCGCAGGTCCTGGCCCGTCAGGACCGGATAGGAGGGCATGCGGTTGCCGGGCTTGACGCCCTGGCTGTCCGAGATCCAGCCCGCCAGAGTGCCCTGATTGTTCGGCAATATGCCCGCCCCGATCGTCTGGCGGGAGCCGACATGGGTCAGGTCGGGACCGGCCAAACCATTGGCCTCGGTTCCCCGAATGGTGTGGCAGGCGCCGCAGCCGGAGGCGGCGAAGACGTCGCGGCCGCGCGCGATCATTGCGGCGGTCGGCGCGGCCGCATCCAGGGCTACGGCCGGCCCGGCCTGACGCGCGCGCCAGGCGGCGAATTCCTGGGGCGTATGGGCCACCACGACCAGCCCCATCAGCGCATGGGGCCCGCCGCAGTATTCGGCGCACTGGCCGCCGTAGGTTCCCGGCTGATCGGCCTGCAGCCGCATGAAGTTGCGCCGGCCGGGGATCATGTCGGTCTTGCCGCCCAGGCGCGGAACCCAGAAGCTGTGGATCACGTCGGCGCTTTCCAGCTCGAACACCACGGGCTGACCGGCGGGGATATGGACCTCATTGGCGTCCTGAAGGATTTCGCGCCCCTGGTCGTCCAGATAGGCGACCCGCCACCACCACATCTCGCCGGTGACGCGGACCCGCATCTCGCCCGGTCGCGGCGCCTCGGCGACCCGCGCGGTCGTGGTCAGGCCGTAGATCAGAAGGCCGGTCAGAACCACGATCGGAAAGGCCAGGCCGCCAATCCAGACCAGACGCTCGCCGCTGACCCGCCGCTTCCACCGCCGGGGGCCGAACAGGGCGATCCCCAGGGCGATCAGCACCACGGTCATCACCACCGCCGCCATGACGAACAGCACCCAGGCCACCACCTCGATCGGCCCGGCGAAGGGGCCGGCCGGGTCCAGCACAGGCGGGGGCCAGCCCGCGGTTCCCGGCGTCGGTTCAGTCGTCATCGAGCGTATACAGATAGGCCGCGACGTCGCGGGCTTGGGCGTGGTTCAGGGGCATGGGGGGCATGGCGGTTCCGGGATCCAGGGACGGCGCGTCGATCAGCCAGCGGGTCAGGACGCCGGGCTGGTTCGGCAGGCGCCCGGCGATGAAGGGGCGCGCCCCGAAGCCCGCCAGGTCGCCGCCGCTGCGGCCTTCGGGCCAGGCGACGCCGGGAATCGTGTGGCAGGCGGCGCAACCGACGGCCTCGATGACCGCCAGGCCGCGCGCCGGATCGCCCTGGGCCACCGGCCGGGGCTGATCCGCCTTGTCGACGCAGGCGCCGAGGCCCGCCGAGGCGAGCGCGAGCAGAGCCGCGGCGGCGGTCCGCCCTGCCTCGCCCTGTCCGCCCCATCTCATCGCCGCCCGGTCCCCCGCCCTGAATCGCCTCGGGCCAGGCCTCGAAAGCTTCGCCAGACCAATCCCCGCAGGAGGAGGAAGTTCCCCGGCTGCGACATGGCGTCTCCGTCGGGCGGCGCCTTCGGAACCGGGGCCGTAGGCGGGGGTTGGATGCAGGTGCGCGCGCCCCTTGCCCCTCTGATGCTCCTGATGCTGCTGGCCGGATGCGAGGCGGCGGCGACCGACACCGACCGCGTTCTTTCGGCCAATGGCGAAGTCATCGCCCTCAGCGGCGGCGCCGGCGGTGCGGCCAACGCCTGTTTCACCTGTCACGGCCTGGACGGCGGCGGCGACGGGGCCGCCGCGCCGCGCCTGGCGGGCCTGGACGTCGGCTATCTGCAGAAACAGATGGAGGACTACGCCTCGGGCCTCAGGGCCGACGACCAGATGACGCGCATCGCCAAGGCCTTGGATCAGAGAAGCCGACGCGAGGTGGCGGCCTATTACGCCGCACTGCCGATCCCGCCGACGGAACGGAACGCCGCCGCCCCTGCGCCGTTGGTCTATCTGAGGGGCGATCCCGCGCGAGGGGTGGTGGCCTGCGCCGCCTGTCACGGCTTGAACGGCGAAGGAACCGGCCTGGGCGGCAATCCTCAGATCGCGGGTCAGCCCTACCCCTATCTGGTCGAACAGATGGAGCGGTGGAAGTCGGGCGAACGCCGCAACGATCCGCGCGGCGTCATGGCCGCCGCCGTCAAACCGCTTTCGGACCTAGAAGTCCGCGCCATAGGGCTTTGGCTGTCCGCGCAACCTGCTTCTCCAGCGCCCGCCAGCGCCTCTGCCACCGGGTCCGCTTCCGTCGACGCAGCGGCACGACCGGCAGCATCGCGTGAAACACGTCGTCCCGATCGATCAGATGGTGCTTGAGGGCGGCCCCGGCGTGGATGGGGATCATCAGCAGCAGGGTGACCACCAGGCCCCAATGCATCCATTCCGCCGCCGCCTCGATCGCCCATAGCTGACTGTTCGACAGGTCCTGAAAGGGCAGCAGGGGCCAGGGAATGAAGCCCAGCGTCTCCAGTTCGCGCGTCCGGTCCGTCGCCGAGATCATGGCCCAGCCCGACAGGGGCAGGCCGAACAGGCAGATGTAGAAGACATAGTGGGTGACGTGGGCGGCCCAGCTCTCCCACCCCGGCTTGTCCGCATCATTGATCAGGTCCGGCGCCAGCAGCCGCCAGGACAGCCGTCCGATCACCAGGATCAGCATCAGGACGCCCACGGCGAAATGCAGATCATAGGCGGCCAGCATCTGACCGCCGACCGGCTGACGCCCCATCCACCAGCCCCAGCCCAGCTGAAAGATCACCAGGGCGGCCATGACCCAGTGAAACAGGATGCCGACCGGCGAATAGCGGCCCTGGTCATGGTGGCCCGCCGCCCATTCCAACAGTTGGGTGAAGAGCTTTTCGATCACGCCGGACGCACCCCGGCCTCGGCGGGAAGGTCCGGCCCCAGCATCCGGCCCAGCCGCCACAGGGCCGCCAGCAGATAGAGGCCCGCCGCCGGCGCCCACATGATCAGCCCCGCCGCCTGCTGGTCCTCCAGCGGGGTCAGGCCCCAGGCCAGGGTCGTATAGGCGTGGGGCGCATAGACGGCCTGGCCGGCGAAGGTCAGGACCGCGCCCAAGAGCCCCATCGCCAGCATGGCCGCCAACAGGCCGACCACGGCCGCAGGCGCGCTGGCGGCCCGCGCCGCCGCCCAGAACCAGACGGCGGAGGCCAGAAGGCTGAGCTGCATGATCCAATAGACCAGGTCGCTGGACAGGGCGGCGCCATAGGCGGCGGGCGCATGCCAGACCCACAGCACCGCCGCCTGGACGAAGGTCGCCAGGGCCAGAGACCCGTATCGCCGTCTCGGCAGCATCTCGGCCAGCAGGGGCGCCGCCACGGCGACCAGCAGGACGTGGTGCACGGTCCGGGCCGAAAACAGGGCCGAGCTGAGGGCGCAAAGGGGCGAGACGAAGCTGACGCCCAGCACGACCATGGCGGCCAGGCCCAAGCCCCGCGACCGGCCGTGCGTCCACATCAGGATCAGGGCCGTCGCCCCGGCCATGACCAGCAGCAGCACGGGGTCCAGGTTCCAGCGCCAGTCGCCGGCGGCGGGCGCGGGGCCGCAATAGGGCGTCCAGCCCAAGACGGGGGTCAGGCTCTGGTTCATCAGGATCGTCTGGTCGGCTGCATGGGCCCGCCCTTGCTGCAAGCTTCACATCGGAAAGGTGCGACAGGCCGGCCGGTTCCGCGCGGAAACGCCCGCAGCCCTGCGGCGTTAGGTCACCGAACCGGAGGCGAGGAGACGATCATGGCCGCAAGACCCACCTGGCAGGGGCATTTGAAACTGTCGCTGGTGACCTGTCCGGTCGCCCTCTACACCGCCACCGCCTCCAACGCCCACGTCAGCTTCCACCTGATCAACCCCGAGACCAACAACCGCATCCGCATGGTGCCGACCGACCCCGACACCGGCCCGATCGAACGGTCGGATCTGGTCAAGGGCTATGAGGTGGCCAAGGACGAATATGTCCTGTTCGACGACGCCGACTTCGACAAGGTCAAGCTGGAGACCACCCGCACCATCTGCATCGACAGCTTCGTGGACGAGGACGAGATCGACCGTCTGTACTGGGACGACCCCTTCTATGTGGTGCCCGAAAAGGGCGTGGGGGCCGAGGCCTTCGCCGTCATCCGCGACGCGATGAAGTCGGCGGGCAAGATCGCCATTGGGACCCTGGTCCTGCGCGGGCGGGAACGGCAGCTGGCCCTGGAGGTGCGCGGCAAGGGGCTGGTGGCCTATTCCCTGCGGGCGCATGACGAGGTGCGGCCCGCCGAGGACTATTTCGACGACATTCCCTCGGTCAAGGCGGACAAGGACATGGTCGAGATCGCCGGCCGGATCATCGCCCAGAAGGAGACGGACTTCGATCCGACCGACTTCAAGGACCGCTATGACGAGGCCCTGCGCGAGATGGTCAAGGCCAAGCAGAAGGGCGGCAAGTCGGTGGTCGAGGCGCCCGAGCCCGACGACACCAATGTGATCGATCTGATGGAGGCCCTGCGCAACAGCCTCAAGGGCTCCGCGACCGGCGCCAAGCCGAAGAAAAAGGCCCCCGCCAAGAAGAAGCCGGCGACGCGCAAGACGGCGGCGTGATGGGGTCGGGGTTATAGTGATTAGTGCTAGTGATTAGCGCTGGTGAGCAAGAGGTGGGCTGGGCGCGGACCAGCGGACACTTCCACTGCTCATGCCTTGCTCACTAGCACTAGCAATACTCACCAGAACCGCCCCTCTAAAGCCCCATCGCCTTCAGCACGGGCCGCAGGCTGACCTCGCCGGCCCTGAAGTCCTTCCACGGATCGGACTTCTTCAGCAGGGCCGGGGCGTCGTGAAGGGTGAAGGCCCGGGGATCCAGGCCCGCCTTGACCTGGCCCCAGGACAGGGGAAAGGCGATGCCTGCGCCCGGCCGCGCCCGCACCGACCAGGGGGCGACCGCCGTCGCCATCCGACCGTTCCTCAGATAGTCGATGAAGATCTTTCCGCCGCGCGCCTTCTTGGCCAGGGTGGTGGTGAACCGGTCGGGATCGGCGCGGCGCACCTCTTCGGCCACGGCCTTGGCGAAGGCCTTGCATCGGTCCCATTCGATCCGGCTGCGGCCGTCCGAGCGGATCGGAACCACGACGTGCAGCCCCTTGCCGCCGGTCGTCTTGACGAAGGGGTTCAGCCCCTTGGCCTCCAGCGTTTTTCGCACCGTCTTGGCCGCCGCGATGACCGCTTCGAAATCCAACCCCTCGTCGGGATCGAGGTCGAAGGTGACCTGTTCGGGCGTCTCCGGATCGCCGGGCCGACAGCCCCACGGGTGCAGCTCAAGCCCGCCCGACTGGGCGACGGCGACCAGCCCCCCGACATCGACCACGGCGACATAGGGTTTGCGCTCATGCACGTCGATCAGCTTCAGCCGCGGGTTCGAGCCCGGCATGGCGTGGCGCTGGAAGAAGGTCTCGCCCTCGATCCCGTCGGGCGCGCGGATGATCGACACCGGCCGGTCGGCGACATGGGGCAGGATCCGTTCGGCCGCCTGTTCATAGTAGCGGGCCAGATCCGTCTTGGTGATCGCCGGCCGCCCCCCGGCGGCGGGCCACAGAACCTTGTCCGGGCTGGACAGGGTGACGCCGGCGACGATCACCTTGTCCTTGCCCGTTCTGCGCGGCGCGGGCGCGGCCTTCTCCGCCTGTTTCGACGACGGCGGTTGCGGCTTATCGACCACCTCCTGAGCCCGCTTGTCCTCGCGCAGCCCCTTGAAGGCCGCATGGCGCAGGGAGCCGCCTTCGGTCAGGCCGCCGTGTTCCAGCTCGGCCACCAGAACCGGCCGCAGCCAGTGGATGTCCTTGCCGCCGCGCGGCGCCCCCTTGCCGACGAAGGGCGAGGTCTCGGCCGCCGCCGCCTTCAGCGCGGGCAGCAGGGTCTTCAGCAGGGGGGCGGAATAGCCGGTCCCGACGCGGCCGAGGTAGCGCAGCCCCCCCTCCTCCTCCGCCACGCCGACCAGGAGGGAGCGAAAGCGCGTCCCGCCCTCCGACGACCAGCCGCCGATGACGACCTCATCCCTGCCCCGGCATTTGGACTTGACCCAGGTCGAGGACCGGCCCGGCTGATAGGGGGCGTTCAGCGTCTTGGAGATCACCCCCTCCAGATCCATTCGGCAGGCGCTGTCCAGAACCGCCTGGCCGGTGGAGGCGAAGTGATCGACATAGCGCACCCTCCCCCGCGCCTTGGCCGGGATCCGGTCGATCAGGGCCTGGAGCCGCGCCTTCCGGTGCGACAGCGGCAGGGCCGTCAGATCGTCCCGCCCCTCCTTCAGCAGGTCGAAGACGAAATAGACCAGGTCCTGGGTCTTTCCGTCGGCTATGGCGGCCTGAAGGGCGGAAAAGTCCGGCGTATGGTCCTCGGTCAGGGCGCACAGTTCGCCGTCCACCACCCCGTCGGGCCACTGGGCCGCATCGGCCGCCAGTTCGGGAAAGCGGTCGGTCCAGTCATGGCCCCGACGGGTGTAGAGCCGCGCACGCCCGCCGCCGACGGCGATCTGGATGCGATAGCCGTCGAACTTGATCTCATGCACCCAGCCGGCGCCCCCAGGCGGATGGTCCGCCACCTTGCACAGCTGGATCGGCTGGAAGGCGGGCGGCTGGGCCAGGTCCGCTTCGCGCGGCTTGGCCTTCGGCGGCTTGGGGCCCTTGCGCGCCACGGGGCGGGAGGCGGTCCATTGGGTCTTGCCATCGGCGATTTCGGCCAGGCTCCGGCCGCTGGCGACGGAGGCGTCGATCTCCATATTGGCGTCGCCCTCGCCGGGCACGGCCGCCTCGTCCTTCTCCTTGATCAGCAGCCAGTTGTTGCGTTTGGACGGTTTGCCGCGATCGGACTTCAGCCGCACCAGGGCCCAGCCGCCGCTCAGCCGCTCGCCGTGCAGGATCATCTTCAGCGAGCCGCGCTTCAGCGCCGCCTCTATGTCGGGCTCCTGCGGCTCCCATTCGCCGCGGTCCCACAGTTGGACGGTCCCGGCGCCGTAGTTGCCGGAAGGAATGGTCCCCTCGAACGTCCCATAGGCCAGGGGGTGGTCCTCCACCTCCACCGCCAGTCGTTTGACCGCCGGATCGCGCGACGGCGCCTTGGTGACGGCCCAGGACTTCAGGACCCCGTCATGTTCGATGCGGAAGTCGTAGTGCAGCCGGGTGGCCGCATGGCGCTGGATCAGATAGGTCAGCCGGCCCTTGCGTCCGGCCTTGGTCTTTCCCGCCGGTTCGGGGGTGCGGGTGAAGTCGCGCTTGGCCCGATAGGCTTCCAATCCGTTCGCCATGTCGCCGCCTCGCCCGTCTTCGTCCCTGGTCGGACGACAACGTGCATGGGGCGAATTCGATCACCCGGCTCTCCGGCGACCGTCAGACGGTTTCGTTGGCCGAAGCGGCGGCTTGCAAGGCGCCCCATCCCGACAGAAGAAGGACGCAGACGTCGTCGGCCCAGGGCGCGCCCTCTTCAGACACCGACAGGGCCATCTGAAGCAGGGCCGAGACCATGCCGGCCCTGTCGCAGCCGTCCGGCATGACAGGGCTCAGATCGCGCTCATCGACCTCATCGGCCAGCCAGGCCGCCACGCCGTACGGGGGCCAGGAGGCGTCTGCGGCCGGGATCTCAAGCTGCGGCGATCGCATCGAAAGCCTCGTCGGCGGGACGGCTGCGGTCCGGCGGCAGCAGATTGTCCAGGTCCAGCAGGCTGAGCATGGCGCCGTCCACCGCGAAGATTCCGGCGACGACCCCACCCTGGCCATGGCCCATGTCCGGCGTCGCCTGGCGGTCGGCGTCGTCCAGTTGGACGATGTCGGACACTCCCTCGACCAGCAGGCCCACGGTCCGCCCGCCGCAGTTGGCGACCATGATGGCGTGACGCGCTGAGGGTTCAGTCGTCGGCAGGCCCAGACGCGCGGCCAGATCGATGATCGGCAGGACGCTGCCGCGCAGATTGACCACCCCCTTCATATAATGGGGCGACTGGGGCACGGGCGTCGCGGGGGTCCAGCCCCGGATCTCCAGCACCGAGGTGATGTCGATGCAGAAGGCTTGGTCCCCGACCCGGAAGCCGACCATCTCACGACGGCCGGCGCCGGCGCGGTTGACGGAAAAGGCGTCGGTTTGAGTATGCGCCATGGACATCAGAAGGCCTCCCATTCGGAGTGAACGGCGGCCTGTCGGCCTCCGCCCGCGGCGAGTTTCAGTCGGGGCGCAGGGCGGTCGGCCGCGAAGGCGGCGATCCGGCCATGGGCCTCTTGCAGCGGCGCAGGTCGGCTGGAGCCGCCGTCCTGGCTGGTGGTGAACCGGCCGACCAGCTGGGCCAGTTCGGCGGCCTCGCGGCTCAGGGCCACGCTGGCGGCCGTCGACTCCTCGACCATGGCCGCATTCTGCTGGGTCACCTGGTCCATTTCATTGACGGCGGTGTTGACCTCGGCCAGGCCGACCGCCTGTTCCTGGGTCGATCCGCGAATCTCGCTCATCAGCTGAGTGACTTCGACGATCCGGCCGGCGATGCCGGTCAGGGCCTCGCCGGTTTCACGCACCAGGACGACGCCGGATTTGACCTGGGCGCCGCTGGCGGAGATCAGGGTCTTGATCTCCTTGGCCGAGTCCGCCGACCGCTGAGCCAGGGCCCGCACCTCTGAGGCCACGACCGCAAAGCCCCGCCCGGCCTCGCCGGCGCGCGCCGCCTCGACTCCGGCGTTAAGCGCCAGAAGGTTGGTCTGGAAGGCGATCTCGTCGATGACGCCGATAATCTGACTGATCTGGTCGGACGAGCGTTCGATCTCGCCCATGGCGTCCACCGCCCGTTGGACCACGGCGCCGCCCGTTTCGGCCTGGGCGCGGGTCTGGCTGACCACCTTGTCGGCCTCCTGGGCGTTCTCGGCCGTCCGGCGGACGGTGGCCGTAATCTGATCCAGGGCGGCCGCCGTCTCTTCCAGGCTGGCCGCCTGACGTTCAGTGCGACGGGACAGATCTTCGGCCGCTGAACTGATTTCCTTGGCGCCGGACTGCATGGTCTCGGCGTTGCCGCCGATGACGGCGATCGCCTGGTCCAGCGCCGCCATGGCGCGGTTGAAGTTCTCGCGCAGAGCGGCGTACTCGCCCGGAAAATCCTCTTCGATCCGATAGGACAGATCGCCCGAGGCCATGGCCGACAGGCCCTGGCCCGTATTTCGCACCACCATGGCCTGAACGGCCGCCGCCTGACGATCAGCCTCGGCGCGGCGTTCGCGCTCCTCTTCGACGGCGGTGACGTCAATGGCGAACTTGACCACCTTATAGGGCTTGCCGTTGACGTCGAAGATCGGATTGTACGACGCCTCGATCACCGCCCGCTTGCCGTTCTTGCCGTAACGGACGAACTTGTCGGCGACGAATTCCCCGGCGTTCAGCCGTTTCCAGAACTCGGCATAGGCCGGCGAGCCGGCCTCGGCCGGATCGACGAACATCCGGTGATGCCGGCCTTTGATCTCGGACAGTTCATAGCCGAGCACCGCAAGGAAGTTGGCGTTGGCGTCGAGCACCACGCCGTCGAGATCGAACTCGATCACCGCCTGAGACAAATGAACGGCCGCGACGATGGCGCGAAGCTCCAAGAGCTCCTCGCTTTCCGCCTGCGGTCGATTGAACAGCTTACGCATTCGGGTGGCTTTCTCTTCTTTGCCGCCTTTTCCCAGACCCACATTACCGCTTCGCTATACGATGCTTCGCGCCCGAAGCTTTTACAACCTTGGTCGATGCCGCTATGCCACTACCAGTTTAACTTCGTTTGTAAGTAAAAGTACTAGTATCCCCGAAAAGCACAGCGATGTTGGGTTCAGATAAACATTCCGTACACTTTCCAGTAATGAGTGAGCACTAACGCTGCAGCCAAAGGGCGACGAACGCCCGCAGCATCGAGAGCGGATATGTGGGCCAAGGGGAAAAAGCCGGCGAGCGGCATGCTGGAAACGGCTGTAGAGGCTCTTCGCACCAACATCATGTTGGCCGACAAGGACCTGAACATCACCTATCTGAACCCGGCGGTTCGCAATCTTCTGCAAGAGGCGGAAGCCGAGCTACGGTCAGACCTGCCCAACTTCAGCGTTGATCGGCTGGTCGGCTCCAACATCGACGTCTTCCACAAGAACCCGGCCCACCAGCGGCGGATGCTGGCGACTTTGAGCGAACCCCATTCGGCCACCATCCGGGTCGGGGGTCGCGCCTTCGACCTGTTGGTCACGCCGCTGAAACAGGGCGGCAAGGCCGCCGGTTTCGTCGTGGAATGGGCGGACGCCCGCTATCGGCTCGCCAGCGAGGACTATGCGGCCCAGATCGAGGCCATCGGCCGATCTCAGGCCATGATCGAATTCACCCTGGACGGGACCATCGTCAACGCCAACCGCCTGTTCCTGGACGCCATGGGCTATCAGTTAGAAGAGATCGTCGGGCGCAAGCACGCCATCTTCGCCGAGCCGGCCTATCGCGACAGTCCTGAGTACAGCCAGTTCTGGGCCGCCCTGTCGTCCGGCCAGTTCCAGTCCGGCGAGTTCCGGCGCGTCCGCAAGGACGGCGGGGCCGTCATCATCCAGGGCTCCTACAACCCCATCGTCAATCCGGACGGCAAGGTGGCCAAGGTGGTCAAGGTCGCCGTGGACGTGACCCGTCGAGTCGAGGCGGTGGAACAGATCGGCGACGCCCTGACCGCCCTGGCCCAGGGCGACCTGGAGCGCCGCATCACCACGGCCTTCATCCCGGAACTGGACAAGCTGAGAACCGACTTCAACGCGGCCGTCGACGCCTTGCAGGCGACGATGAAAAGCGTCGGCGAGACGGCGGGCGCCATCCGTTCCGGCGCCGACGAGATCGGCGTGGCCTCCGACGACCTGTCGCGCCGCACCGAACAGCAGGCCGCCAGTCTGGAGGAGACCGCCGCGGCTCTGGATCAGCTGACCGCCACCGTCCAACGCAGCGCCGCCAACGCCCAGCAGGCCGCGACCGTCGCCGCCGGGGCGCGCGGCGACGCCGAACGGTCCGGCGCCGTCATGGAAGAAGCGATCGGCGCCATGGCCGAGATCGAGCGCTCCTCTGGCGAAATCAACCAGATCATCGGCGTCATCGACGAAATCGCCTTCCAGACCAATCTTTTGGCCCTGAACGCCGGGGTCGAGGCGGCGCGCGCGGGCGAGGCTGGTCGCGGCTTCGCCGTCGTGGCGTCTGAAGTTAGAGCCCTGGCCCAGCGGTCGGCTGAGGCGGCGAAAGAGATCAAGGGCCTGATCGCCGGCAGCACCAGTCAGGTGGGCAAGGGGGTGAAACTGGTCGGCGAAACCAGCCAGGCCCTGGCCGTCATCGTGGACCGGGTCGCCGAGATCGACGGCCTGATCACCGAAATCGCCACCTCGGCGCGCGAACAGTCGACCGGCCTGGCCGAGGTCAACACCGCCGTGAACCAGATGGACCAGGTCACCCAGCAGAATGCGGCGATGGTGGAGGAGTCGACAGCCGCCTCCCATTCGCTTCGCCAGGAGACCGAGAACCTCGCCTCGATGATCGGGCGGTTCCGCCTGGGCGCCGGATCAAACTTGCTCGCCGCCGCCCCGCTCGCCGCCGCTCGCCCCGCCTCGCCGCCCCGTCCCGCGCCGGTGAAGCTGGCCGCCGTCGCCGGCCGTCAGACCGCCGCCGCCCAGAGCGTCGAGGCGGACTGGGAAGAGTTCTAGAACCCGATCGTTTGGCCGGCGCCGCGCAGCGGTTCCGGCCAAAGCGTCAGTCAAGCGCTCGCTTGGATTTTCAGCCGATCAGGCCCTGGGACCGGACGCAGCGGGCGGGCGTCGACGCGGGGCGGGCTTGAGCTTGCGCCCCTCCTGCTCAGACAGCCGTTCGACCGCCGCGCCGATCTTTTCGAGCGTTCTCTGGGTCACGGCCAAGTCTTCGGCCCCGACGGACTCGAGAATCTGCTCCTGAACGCAGGACAGGCACTTAGACCAGACGTCATGGGCCGACCGTCCCTCGGCGGTGATCTGCAACAGATGCGCCCGTCGGTCGCCGATCAGGGTCTGACGGCTCACCAACCCCGCCGACAGCAGGGCGGCCGTGCGGGTAGACATGACCGCCTCTGACACGGCCAAAAGGTCGGCGGCCTCGCGCTGGGTCAGGCCGGCAGGCCGGTTCTGCAACAGCGTCAGCACGGCCAACTGGCCGACGCCGAAGCCGGCTTCGGCCAAAACCTCGTCCAGGTGGGCGGCCCACCGCCGCGCCAGGATCGCAACCGTCAGCCCCAGGGTGTTGCCGGCGTCGCCCTTGCCGCAGTCGCCGCAGTTCGCGTCCGGGCGGTGACCTGCGCAGGTCGCAGGATCGCCACAGACGAGGGGTCGATCTTCTGGCTCGGCGTGTCGGGCGCCGTCGTGCATGTCAGGTTTCCTTCTTAGCCTGACAGTTTCACCCAAGTACCCTGCACGCAATAAGGATTTTCCCGAGTGGGCGGGGTATGTAATCGTCAACAGACATTGTCGGGCCAAGTTAAGGCTGTCGTGGGATAAGCCCGGCCACGCCTGAATGATGGGCGATCGGCAAGACCCTGTCCCAGGTTAAAGCCGCCACCGCAAGGCCGCGCAACATGACGGTGTCACCACAGGCGCCGCTCATGAGACGCTATAAAAATAACAGACTAGGCATCCCGCAGAACCTGGATAACCTTCAGCGGTCAGGGTCAGCGTGTTGGGTCAATCGCGCAGTCGCTTGTCCCCCGGTCGCCATTGCAGTCGCCGCGCTCGTCTACGACACTCAATGCACCCTCGCGGCTGCCTGGCGTCTCATACGAGGCGAGATAGGCGACGAGACCCTGGATTTCCTGAACGGTCGCTGTTTGCGTGGTCGGAGCGACCGGGACCGCCGTGATCGTCAAGCTGTTGCCGATGAAGGTGAGTTGGTAGTTCGCCGAGGCCGCAAGGCTTCCCTGGGTGATGGCGTAGGCGCCTGGCGCCTCGCCTAGGGACCGTGTAAGCGCGCCGGTCAGCGCATCGCCGGTTACAAGACTGCCGGTAGTGACGGCGTAGGTTAGCGCGGGATCCGGCGCGCCCTGGGTTTTGGAAACCGCGTCGGCGGACACGGTGATCGACCGTCGAAGGATGGTCGCAAGAGTCGATGCGGGCACGGTGAGAGTATAGTTGCCAGCATCGGCGCCGGTCAGGCCGACGCCGCTGACCGTCACCGTCTTGCCGGTTCCGGCGTTGGCGTCGGTGAAGGCGAAGGATCCGGCGGTGGCGCCGACGCTGTCACCGCCGAGCACGCCGTTCAATGTCACCGTTCCCGCGGCCGCCGTCGTGCCGTCATAGGTCTTGTTAGACGCAGACACATTGGCGGTGATCGCACGCTGAAGGATGTCGGCCAGGGCCGTAGCGGGGATGGTCACGGTGTAGTTGCCCGCATCCGCCCCCGTCAGACCGACGCCGCTGACCGTCACCGTCTTGCCGGTTCCGGCGTTGCGGTCGGCGAAGGTCCAGGTTCCCGCCGTCGTGC
>NZ_JBWKZJ010000012.1:0-13269 GCF_059424365.1 Brevundimonas sp. GW456-12-10-14-LB3 | reverse complement strand
GTTGCCCGCATCAGCCCCCGTCAGGCCGACGCCGCTGACCGTCACCGTCTTGCCGGTTCCGGCGTTGCGGTCGGCGAAGGTCCAGGTTCCCGCCGTCGTGCCGACCGTATCGCCGCTGACGACGCCCGACAGGGCGACCGAGCCGGAACCGGCGGTCGTGCCGTCATAGGTCTTGTTCGAGGCGGTCAGGGCGCTCGTCAGGGCCTTGGGCGTGACGGTGATCTGGCCGGTGTTGCTGAAGGCGAAGGCGTAGCCGCTGTTGCTGGTG
The DNA here is from genome assembly GCF_059424365.1 of Brevundimonas sp. GW456-12-10-14-LB3. Classification (NCBI taxonomy): domain Bacteria; kingdom Pseudomonadati; phylum Pseudomonadota; class Alphaproteobacteria; order Caulobacterales; family Caulobacteraceae; genus Brevundimonas; species Brevundimonas sp. GW456-12-10-14-LB3. The sequence goes on along the minus strand of NZ_JBWKZJ010000012.1, from coordinate 13,001 downwards.
AGCGTGCCCTGCGCGGCGGTGACGGCATAGGGGCCGCCGGCGACGGAGGCGCGCTCCGCTGATCCGGTAGAGCTGATCGCAGCTGCCCCGCTGAAGGCCGTCGCCGCCGTATCGGCCAGGAAGGCCCCCGCCACGCCCGGATGATAGCCGCTGACGGTGTAAAGGGCGCCCACCGAACCCGTCAGATCGGTCCCATAAACCTTGCTCGTGGAAAGGGTAGTGACCGTCAAAGTGGGTTGGGCGGCGAAGACGTAGCGGTTGCCGCTCAGACCCGCCGGCGCTCGTGTCGCCAAGGTTCCGTTCCAGAGGGCCGTGGAGCCGCTGTCCAAACCGCCGAAGGTGCTGGAGTTCGGAGACGCCGCATAAATCGTCCACTTGCCCGAGGCGGCAAGCGCAGAAGAGCCCGACTGGTTGATGAAGTCGCCGTCGGTGGAAAGGACGATGTCGCGCCCGCTTGCGATCCCCGAGGGGCTGAACGACAAGGCTCCTCCGGTGGTGCGGACCAAGATGTCGCCGGCGCCGGCGTTGACGCCGCCCGTCACCGTCAGCCCACCCTCATCAACGAGCGAAAAGCCGTTGGCCGTAAAGACGTCGAGATCGCGAACACGGTTGACGGCCGCCGTCAGATCGGTGGCCCCGCCTGATCCCCCCATCAGATTACCCGTGATCCGGCCCAGGGCGCTCTGGCTGATCGTTCCGCCGGCATGGAGCGAAACCGTGGAGGTTCCTGCATCGAGCGCCGCGTTGAGCACGATGTCCGAACTCGCCCCGCTCGCCGACAGGGTGATTCCGCTGGCGGTGATCGGCGCCTGCACCGTCAAGTCGCCCGTGGTGGTCAGCGAGACCCCGGTGGCTCCGCCGTTGAGCGCGCCGCTGACCGTCAGGCCGCCTGTATCGACCAGGCTCAAACCGTTCGCGGTGGACGCGCCCAGGGCGCCGATCGCATTGGCCGCACCATTCAAGGTCACCCCGTTGATCGCCGAGATCGTCAGGACTCCCGCCGTCAGGGCTCCGGCGGTCTGAGAAATTCCGTCGCTGGACGTCAGGCTGAGAACCCCGTCCGCTCCGGTCTCGGTCAGATCGCCGCCGAGCTGGAGCGACTGTCCCGACAGATAGAGGCCGTTGCCCGCGGTGAGCGTCCCCACCACGTTGACGGCGCCGCCGTTCTCGGCGGTGATGCGAAGTTCATCCGGCGCGCTGAGCCCGCCCAGGGTTACGCCGAAGGCCATGTCCTGAATGATGAACTTGCCGATCCCCGAAGCCGCGTTGAGGAAGACCGGCGAAAAAGCGGCGCCTCCGGTCCAGTCCGGCGCCTTTAGGGTATAGTTCTGACCCACCTCGACCGAGACGGAAACAGTGGTCAAATTGCCTGACTCCAGCCGCACGCTTCCGGTGGGGACTGAGATAAGGTCGTTGATGATCACTTCATCGGACGCAATCACGTTCAGATCGCCCCCGGAAACCGTGGCGGCGCCGATTGTCACATCCCCTGCGGGAGCCCCCGTCGGTGTTTGCAACGCCCCTCCGGCGATGAAGTGGCGACTGAAGGACTCCTCTCCCGCTGCGTAAAGCACGACGTCGCCATCGACGAACTCCACTGCGTCAGCCGCCGAACCGCCCAACAGAATGGAGCCGAGACCGCCGTTGTAGCCGGCGGCGATCAGATAGGTGCGTCCTCCGGCGGCAGCCGACGCGGTGTCGAAGCGCGCTTGGGATCCGACGCTGATTGCGGTGTTCTTGTCGGTACCCGTTGCGACGGTGAGCGCAAGATAGGCGTCGAGATCGCCGTCGAAGACGAGCGTCGCGTCACGCGCGGCGATCAGGGCGATGCTGCCGCTGGCGGTCGCGCTGCCTGAGAAGTTGATTTCGGGGCCCACCACGGTCACCGCGCCGGCGGCGGCGTTCAGCGCCGCGCCCCCGTTCACCGCGACGGAGCCGCCCACGCCGGTGAAGTTGAAACTGCTGTCGTTGTCAAAGATATCGGCGTCGGTCAGCCCTAGAGACGACAACAACAGTCCGCCGACGTTGAGAACCGCGGTCCCTCCCACCGCTACGCCGGAGGAATCGAGAAACCAGACCTGGCCGTTGCTGTTGACGGCGCCGTTGATGATCGTGCCGCCTCCGCCCAGAACCCGATTGACGGCAATGCTCGTCGAGCCGCTCTGGTTGAAGTTCAGCGTGTCGCCGGGCGCCAGATTGAAACCGTTCCAGTTCAAAAGCGTCCGCGAGCCGCTCAAAGTGATGGTCGAGGTGTCGGCGCCGCCGGTGTTGGACGCCGCGCCCGAGAAGACGGTCGCCGATCCCGATCCGTTATAGGTGTTGGAGACGGTTCCGGCGGCCGTGCTTCCACCGCCGGCTGCGATCTGGGCCGAGGCCGGCGCCGCCAACGCCAGCAATAGTGCGACGGGCGCCGCGGCGCTCAGAAGAAGCGAGACGCGACGACGAGCGGCGTGAGCGTTGTTCATGGCGAGCCTCAACGGAACGAGAAGGTGGTGGAGAGCGACAGCAGCAGCCGATCCTTCGGCCGGACCGCGCCGGGGAACGGCGCGTTCTGCGGCGCCGCATAGACCAGGCTGACCTGCCCCCTGCGTGTGCGGGCGCGCACCCCGGCGCCGACGGACCAAGGCCGGCTGTCGTAGCCGAAGGCGTCCTGGTTCCACAGCTTGGCCGCATCGACGAAGCCGAAGACGGTCCAGACCGCCTGGGCGGACGCCGCCTCCCAGCCCGCCTCGATCTGGGTCGCCAGGGCCCGATCGCCGGACGCCGCTCCCGGATCAAAGCCCCGGCCTACGGTGTAGGATCCCACCTGGAACTCTTCATAGGCCGGCAGCGGATCCGGCGCCCACTGCCCCAGCAAAGCCGCCGCCGCATAGAGGCCGCGTCCCGGCGACAGGACGACGTCCTTGCGGATCGAGGCTTGACCTCGAACCGAGGTGAAGTCCGGCCGCCCTTCGGGCCGCGACAACAAGGGATCGCCGGCTTCGCTGGCGCCGAAAGCCTCCAGACCTTTGCGCAACTCGGCTTGGAACCCGCCTTGAAGCCCCGGCGTCTGCCTCGGCCGCCAGGTGGCGACGACCTCGGCGGAAAGGACCCGCAGGCTTTCCTCGAACAGGGCGGTCGCATCGCCGTTCGGCTGGCGGAAGGCGCCCAGATCGTTCTTCTGATCCACCCACTCCAACCGGGCGCCCACATCCATGCGCAGGGGCCGAGTGAGGACGACCGGATACTGGACGCCGAGTCGGCCGACGGTCGAGCGTCCCTCCAACTCTAGCGGCGCCAGGGCGCCGCCGGGCTCGGATTCGCTGTAGGCCACATCGCCCAGAACGGTCAGGCCGGAGGCTCCAATACGGAATTCCTCCAGCAGTTGGACCACTCGTTGATCGCCTTCCAAACCCGAGAACAGGATCAGGCTGGTGCGCTCGGCGAAGGCGGTGAAGCTGTTGGCGTCAAGGCGGATCGAGGCGCCCTCGCGCCCGACTTCTTCTGAACCGAAGTTCTGGCCGCTCAGGGTGACGTCCAGCTTCCGCCGAGGGGCGAAGGCCGCCACGGCTTCCAGACCATTGGCTTCGCCCGTCTCCGCGCGACGGATGCTGAAAGACGGGTCGGCGCCGGGAATGTCGCGAACCAAGAGAAAGGCGCGTTCGACTTCGCGCCAGCGCGTCGCCCGTTTCGTCTCCAGGGCGCCGAGATAGTCGGCGGCGATGGCGGCCGCAGGGCCCAGTTTGTCGGCGTCAATCACGGAGGCGCTGACCACTCGACCTTCGGTCACGGCGATCACCAGGACGCCGCCCGTCATCCGCTGTTGGGGCAGATCCACCCGCACCAGGGCTTCGCCCTCAGCACCGTACAGGGCGGCGACGCGGTCCCGAGCGACGCAGAGCACCGACAGATCGCTGTCCTTACCGATCAGATCCGCCACCGCGTTTTGAATCTCGGCGTCGGAGATCAGGCTGGCGCCCTGCGCCTCGATCCGCGTCAGGGTCGTGCGACCTTGACCTGTGAAGGGGCATTGTCCGGGCTGGTACAAGGTTGTTGGATCAACGACCGGTGCGGCCAGCGGGCGCGCCTGACGCGCCGGATCGATCTCTTCGCGGGTCTGGCCGGGGACGACCTGGGCTGAGGCGACGCCTGGGGACAGGAACAGCGCGACGGCCAGGGTCGATGCGCCTCCCATAAGTCGCCAAGAGGCGCCGCGCCTTGCAATACCACCCATCACGCCTGCCCTCTCCCCAACCGCCGTAAGGCGGCGATCCAGTCCTTGTTCGCTGAACTAGACTCCCTCAGTCTTGTCTGCATCTACAATCTTGTAGAGGTTCCGTCGGTCCAGGACATTCGGACAGAAGGGAAGACGCACGGATGAATCAGCATTCGCTCGCCGGCTCAGAGCTTCTAGCGTGACCGAAGAGGATGTCGCGACGGCGACCGCCGCCTTCCAGGGCGTGGGCTTGGGGGACCGGACCTGGGTGGAGGCGCTGGAAGGCCTGGCCAGGCTGACCGGTTCAAAGGGCGGCGAACTGATCGGCCTGGGTCGAGAGGCGGCGGTGCCGTTCAACTGGATGACGGGCTTGCCGCCGGAAGCCTCCGCCGAGTTCGTGACGGCGGGCGGCGGCGACCCGCGCGTGAACTCGCGCGTTCGAATCGGCATGGCGGCGCCCGAGATGGCGGTGCTCGACGAAACGGCCTTCACCAGCGCGCAGGACGCCGCGCGCTTTCCGGAATACGGCGCCTGGTTGCGTCGGCATGATCTGGCCTTCGCCTGCCTGTCCCCGCTGCTGCGCCAGGACGACCTGCTGGTGGGTCTGGCGCTGATGCGGAGCGAGTCTCAGGGCAATGTGACAGTGGAACAGCGTCGGGCCTTCGCAACCGTCGTTCCTCACGTCCGCGCCGCCGTCCGGACCCAGATCGCCCTGGACGCGCGAGGATTGAACCTCGCCCTGGGGCTTCTAGATACGCTTTCAAACGCCATCCTCATCTGTGACGGGCACGGTCGAGTCCTGGCGCTCTCCCCCGCCGCTGAGGCGATGGCGACTTCGGGCGAGATCCTGCGCGTGACGCGCGGCATGGCGGCCGGCGCTCGCGATGCGGACACCGCCGCCCTTCGCACCGCGATCGCTGCGGCGGCGGCGAGCACCGGCGGCCTCCGGCCGCCGCCCCGACCCGTCGTGCTGCGCGACGCCAGAGGAGACCGGCCGACCCTTGCCGAAGTCTGCGCCGCACCTGGAGACTATGCCCTGAGGTTCGGGGCCGCGGCCCTGGTGGTCATTCGCCCGCCGCGACAGGAGGAGACGCGCCTTGTCGCCGCAACACGCAGCCTGTTTCACCTGACCAGGGCAGAGGCGGAAGTCGCCGCCAAACTAGCCGCCGGAATGGGACCCCAAGCAATCGCCGAAGCCAACGGCGTCGCCGTCGGAACGGTACGCACACACGTACGCCGCATATTCGAGAAATGCGGCGTGCGGAGCCAACTGGAACTCGTGGCGCTTCTGGCGCGACTTTAATGACGACGACTATGTCGGCATCCCCATCCTGGCGACCGGCGAAGTCGGAGCGCCGGATCGCGACCGCGCTGGCGATCCGTTGCGACTGGCTGTTCTGAAGCCCCGCGCGTGGCGCCGTGAACGCCTGACGCCCGCCCGCGTTCGTCAGTGAGCTTCAGGATCAAAGGTTCGCTATGACGGACTACACCCTCTATTATTGGTCCCTGCCCTTTCGGGGGCAGTTCGTTCGCGCGGTTCTGGCCTATTCCGGCAAGACTTGGCGGGAGCCCGACGACAGAGAGATTTCCCGCTTGATGGAGGGGCCGGTCCGCGCCATGCCAGTGCCCTTCATGGCGCCGCCGGTTCTTATCGACGAACAGAATAAGGTCGCGCTATCCCAAATGCCGGCCATTCTCCTCTATCTCGGCGAAACTCTCGATTTGCTGCCGGCAACGCCCGGGGCTCGGGCTTTGACGCTCAAGATCATCAATGACGCCAATGATCTGATCGACGAACTCACGCTCGACGGCGGCCGTCAGATGTGGACAAACCCGCGATGGGCCGACTTCGAGCCGCGTCTGAGAAAATGGATGTCCCTCTGGGAGGAGACCGGCCGACGTCACGGCCTAACGGGGACCTCCGGCTTCTTGCTCGGCAGCGCAAAACCACAGATGGCGGATCTTGTGACAGCGACGCTCTGGGCCACCCTGGCCGACCGGTTCCAGCCCCTTGAGGACTTGATCAGGGATGCCGCACCGATGACAGCGGCCCTGTCCAGGAGGGTGGCCGCCCTCTCGCCCTTGGCCGACTTGGCCAATAAGGCGCGGTCAGATTACGGGGACACCTGGAGCGGCGGAAAGATCGAGGTTTCGCTCCGCAAGGTCTTGAGCGCCCGTCAATAGCCAGATTGACGGACTATGGCGCCCTTCACATCCGCGAAGTCGCCATGATGCCTAAGAGTAACAGGGTCAGTATCGGCAAAGGGCGTCGAGACGGGCTCTGGGCGTCGAGAGCCCGAGACCTTCTCAAACAGGAAGGACGAAAACCCGTTCATATCCTGTCTGACCATCTGTGGTGGGGAAGACCAGAAACTCCTCGCCGGCAGAGTTGATCAAGTCTCGTGCTATCTCGTTGAAGGCTGAATCCTGCCCCTCCTTGCGGACAAGGATAAGCCTTCCCCGTCTTGCTCGCGGCGGAAGGCGGGGTGCTCGCGGCTGATGCTGTCAAGATGAACTCCCATAGCCCGACTTCATGGCGACCCCGGCAGGACTCCAACCTGCGACCTCGGCTTTAGGAAAGCCTTGCTCTATGCAGCTGAGCTACGGGGCCCGCAGGGGTGAACTAGCGGGTCGGGGCGGAGGGGGGAAGACGGTGGGTGAGGCGAACTGCATTTTCTTGGCCGCGTGGTCGGCGCCGCCCGAACTCGATTGTGGTTAATCTGTCTTAAGATACAATATCTTGGGGTGAACAAAGGCTGAATCGGCGCGAGTCCGCGATTCGGTCCTGATTCGTTTCGTCCCTGTTCCGCCGGCTGCGGATCGCGCTTAACCGGGCGCGGGCGTGCGGTCCACGACGGCGCGCAGACCGGCCAGCAGGGTCGAATTGGCGTCCGAGGCGCCGCCCCCCTCGCCGAGGATCAGCGACAGGGCGTGGACATGGACGTCGATCGAGGGCCAGGACCAGGCCTCGGCCGCCGACATCCGGCTGACGACCTCGCACAGGCTGTAGGCGGCCTCATAGAAGGCGGGCATGTTGAGAAAGCCCGCCGTATCCACCAGGACGGAGGCGATGGCGTAGAGCTCGGCCTCCGGGGCGGCGGGCCGACCGGCGCAGAAGGCCGCCAAGGCCTGGACCTTGTCCCGGATCACCCGCAGGGTTTCCTCCCGGCGCCCCTCCAGTCCCTGTTCGGCGGCGGCGACGGCGGCCTCGATATCTATGCCGCCGGGGCGCGCCATCTGCCGCTGAAGCGAGGTGGTGATGTCGCGAATCCGCACGGCGGGCTTTGAGACATCCTGAGAAACGGCTTTGGAGGCGGCGGTCACAGGTTCACCTTCATCGGCTTCAACAGCATGTCGATATCGTCCTGGTTCATGTTTTCGCCGACCGCCTCGCCGACCTCGCCCGACAGGTCGGTGCTGCGGCGGCCGTCTTCGCCGGGCGGCGGGCCGTAGTTGTGGACGCGCCGATCCGGCCCGACATAGTTTTCGGCCTCGATGAACTGGCGCTTCTGGGCGCCCAGCCAGACGATGCGGCGCAGGAGGACCGACGGCGTCAGGGGTTTGGCGACGATGAAGCTGGCGCCGCAGTCGCGGCCGCGCGCGACTCGCGCCTGGGCGGCGTGGCCCAGGATCATGATCACGGGTGTGAAACGGGCCGGCTCGGGCGCCTCGCGCCTCAGCCAGGTGACGAAGTCGTAGCCGTCCATCTCCGGCATGGCGCAATCGACCAGGATCAGGTCCACCGCCCGACGACGCAGCAGTTCGACCGCCTCCTTGGCGGACGGACATTTCAGCTGTTCGCGCACTCCGAACCCCTGGACGATCGAGCTGAGCAGATCCAGCGACGTCGGCTGGTCATCGACCAGCAGCAGGGTGGAATGCGCCAGATTGACCTTATCGGGCGCCTTGGTCACGGCGTTAGAATAGGGTCAGATCGCCCGAATCGGGCGGAGCCGAGACCTTGACGCCGGCGGCGGGCCGCAGCCGCACCGCCATGTCGGCCAGGGAGATGCGGCTGACGGACTCGGCCGGGGTGGCCCCGTCGCCCAGCATACGCAGGACGCCGGACAGGGCCTCCAGCCGCTGGGTCAGGGCGTCCAGGGCCTGGGCCTCGGTCAGGGCCTCGGCCCGATCCTCGGCCGGGGCGCGGCGCACCAGACGGCTGACCAGGGCCTCGACATGGTCGATCCCCTCGCGCACCCGTGTCAGCTCGTCGGCGACGGCGACCAGCAGTTCGGCGTGTTCGGGAGGGGCGTGCATCAGAACAGCTCCAGGGCGCCGGTATCGACCGGAGGCGGGGCGACGGGCGCGGGCCGCGGCGCCACAGTGTCGGTCACGGCGCGTTGCAGAGCCTTGCCGGTCACGGGCCAGTAGTGGACCCGGCGCCCGCCGTCTCCGCGCAGGCTGCCGCCGACGACCGGAATGCCTTCGTCACGCAGGAATTTCTCGGCGAAATCGGCGTTGGAGCGACCCACGTCGCGCAGGGAGTCGAACATGCGGCCGCCGCCGAACAGCTTGGCCTCCAGCCGATCGCGCCGGCCGCCCGCCTTCAGCACGTCGTTGATCAGCAGTTCCATGGCGTAGGCGCCGTAGCGGCGGCCCGCGTCGGTGCCGGCGCCGGACCCTTCGGGCAGCAGGAAGTGGTTCATGCCGCCCACCCCGGCGACCGGATCGCGCAGACACATGGCGACGCAGGAGCCCAGAATGGTGCTGAGCACCACATTGGGATCGCGCGTGACATGGTGTTCGCCCTGTCCGACGTGCAGACGCTTTTCTTGCGTGTCCTTCAGGGCGGAAAAGGTCATGTCAGGGCGCCGAAGACGGCTTCCATCTTGCCCTTCAGCTGGGCCACGGTGAAAGGCTTAACCAGGTAATTGTTGACGCCGAACTGGACCGCGCGCTGGACCAGCTCGCGATCGGCCCGACCCGTCAGCATGATGAAGGCGGTCTTGGAGGTCGGGGGGTGGGCGCGCACGGCGCGCAGCAGGCCCAGGCCGTCCAGATTGGGCATGTTGTAGTCGGAGATGATCAGATGGGCCGGCTTGGCGATGATGTCGCGCAGGGCGATTTCGCCGTCGGCGGCTTCGCGGATCTCGCGCACGCCGAGCTGTTGCAGGCTGGTGCGGACCAGAGAGCGCATCGTCATCTGATCGTCGACGACCAGGCAGTGAAGTGAGGCGGCGGCGGGCATGAGTAAGGCTCCCGGGATCAGGCGACGGACCGTGCGGCCGGATCGGCGCACAGATCAAGGATGGCTGGGGCCAGGCGGTGCAGCGGCAGTTGCCGCTCTACAGCGCCCAGTTCGAAGGCGGCCTTGGGCATGCCATAGACGACCGAGGTGGTTTCGTCCTGACCCAGGGTGCGGCCGCCCGCATCGCGGATGGCCTTCAGCCCCTTGGCGCCGTCCTTGCCCATGCCGGTCAGGATCACGCCGGTCATGGGCCGTTTCAGACGGACGACGGAATCGAACATCACGTCCACAGACGGACGGTGGCCGTTGACGGGTTCGCTGTTCACCAGGCGGCAGCGCGGCGACAGGCCCGGCGTCAGCTCCAGGTGCGCGGCGCCGCCGGGCGCCAGATAGATGTGGCCGGGCTTCAGCGGCGCGCCGTCCACGGCCTCGCTGACCGCCGGGGCGCAGACCCGGTCCAGGCGCGCCGCGAAGCTGGAGGTGAAGGTCGCCGGCATGTGCTGGGTGATGACCGTCGCCGGGCAGTTGGCGGGAAAGCCGCTCAAGACCGTCAGCAGGGCCTCGACCCCGCCGGTGGAGGAGCCGATGGCCAGGACGTGATTGGGCGCGGGGCGATAGGCGCTGGGGGCGGCGGCGGCGGCGGGCACGTCGCCGCGGGCGCGAACCCGCGACCGGGCCGCCGTCTTCACCTTGCCGATCAGTTCGTGGAAGGCCTCGGCGCTGGCCACGGCCGGCTTGGCGACCGCGTCCACCGCGCCGATCTCCAGCGCCGCCAGGGTCACGTCCGTGCCCGCTGCGGTCAGGGTCGAGACCATGACCACCGGCATGGGGCGCAGCCGCATGATCTTATCCAGGAACTCCAGCCCGTTCATATTGGGCATTTCGACGTCCAGGGTCAGGACGTCGGGATTCAGCTCCTTGATGGCCGTGCGGGCCTCCAGCGGATCGGCGGCGGTGCCGACGACTTCGATTTCGGGGTCCGACTTCAGGGCGGCCGAGATCAGGCCGCGCATGGTCAGGCTGTCGTCCACGACCAGGACTTTGACGCGATCGGCCATCAGGCGGCTCCCAGGCGGTAGGTGGTCAGGCCGGCGGTCTGCAGCTGGCGGCTCGCCGGGCCGGACACGCGCTCGGAATGACCGATGTAGAGGGTGGCGCCGGGGTTCATCAGCGGGGTGAACCGGCTCCAAATCCGCTCCTGCGTCGGATCGTCGAAATAGATGACCACGTTGCGGCAGAAGATCACGTCGAACCGGCCCTTCATCGGCCAGTCGCCGATCAGGTTCAGTTCGCGGAAGGTGACCAGCCGCTTCAGCTGCGGCCCCGCCACCCAGTTTCCACGGTCCGCGCGGTTGAAATATTTGCGCCACAGGGTCGCCGGCGCCGGCTCCAGCGCCTCTTCGGAATAGACCCCGTCATAGCCTTGGGCCACCATATTGGGGTCGATGTCCGTCGCCAGGATGCGCACGTCCAGGTCGGCCGCTTCCGGCAGGACCGACAGCACCGTCAGGGCCATCGAATAGGGCTCCTGCCCGTTCGAACAGGCGGCCGACCACAGCCGGACCCGGCCCCCGGCGCGGGCGCGCGCGGCCAAATCGGGCATGACGCGGTCGCGCAGATCGTCGAAATGATGCGGCTCGCGATAGAAGCGGGTGACGTTGGTCGTCAGGGCCGCCGTCATCTTCTGACGCTCGTCCACGCCGTCGGCGCCCTCGACCAGGGCGCAATAGTCCCGGAAGCTGGTCAGGCCCAGGGTCCGCAGCCGCTTGGCCAGGCGCGAATAGACCAACGCGGCCTTGCCCTCGTTCAGGGCGATGCCGGCGTGGGCATGCAGCATCTGGGCGATTTGACGGAAGTCGTCGGCGGTGAAGACGAACTCGCCTTCGACGATCGACCCCCGTCCCGGGGCGGGGTTCATGCGGCTTCGGCCTCGACCTGGGGCAGGATGTGGTCCAGTTCGATCAGGCTGATCATCCGCCCGTCGATCGAGAAAATGCCTTTGACGAAGGTCTTCACCTGATCGCTGGCGACATCGGGCGTCGGCTGAACCGCGGCGTCGTTCATCTCCAGGATGTCGGACACGGCGTCGACCAGCAGCCCCACCATGCGGCCGCCGATATGGGCCACCATGATGACGTGGCGGGCGGTCGGCTCGGACGTCTCAAGCCCGAACCGGGCGCCCAGGTCGATGATCGGCAGGACGGTGCCGCGCAGATTGATCACCCCCTTCATATAGCCGGGCGAGCGCGGCAGGGGGGTTGCGGGCGTCCAGCCGCGGATTTCGCGCACCGACATGATGTCGACGCAGAATTCCTGCCGGCCGATGCGGAAGGCGATGAGTTCGCGCTGGGTGTCGTTGGCTTCTGTCATGGGTCAGCTCGCGAGCTTGAAGTCGGATCGGGGAGATTTGCGGCGCATGTCGGTGACGAGGACATCGACGTCGAGGATCAGGGCCACACGGCCGTCGCCCAGGATGGTGGCGGCGGCGACGCCCTCGACCTGGCGGTAGTTGGTCTCCAGGCTCTTGATCACCACCTGGCGCTGGCCCTGGATGGCGTCGAACAGCAGGGCCGCCTGCTGGCCGCCTTCGGTCTCGACCACCACGGCGACGCCTTCGGAAGGGACCATCGGCGTCTCGCGGAAGCCCATGGTCAGGGCCACGTCGATCAGCGGCAGGAAGCGATCGCGGAAGCGGATCACCGGATCGAGCCCGCCGACATAGTGCAGGTCGCTTTCCTGCGGCGTCAGGCTTTCGACGATGGCCGGCAGAGGGGCGATCAGGGTCTGGTCGGCGGCCGTCACCACCATGCCGTCCAGAACCGCCAAGGTCAGCGGCAGGCTGAGGGTGAAGGTCGAGCCCTTGCCGGGGACCGAACTGATCGAGATGCGGCCGCCCAGGGCCTGGATCGACCGCCTGACCACGTCCATCCCCACGCCCCGACCCGAGATGTCGGACACCACGGCGGCGGTGGAGAAGCCGGGCAGGAAGATCAGATTGTCGATCTGTTCGTCGGTCAGGGCGGCGTCGGCGGCGATCAGCCCCTTGTCCACCGCAATCTTCTTGACCCGTTCGCGATTGATGCCGCGGCCGTCGTCGGCGATTTCGATGACGATCCGGCCCGAGCGGTGCAGGGCCGCGAGGCGCACCGTACCCTCGGCCGGCTTGCCGGCGGCGATCCGCTCCTCCGGCGTCTCCAGCCCGTGGTCGATGGCGTTGCGCAGCATATGGGTGATCGGCTCGGCCAGGCGTTCGACCACGGTCTTGTCGACCTCGGTGTCTTCGCCGGAGGTGACCAGACGGACCTGTTTGGAGACCATGTCGGCGACTTCGCGGACCAGGCGCGGCATGCGCTGGAACACCGACTTCACCGGCTGGGCGCGGATGGCCATGACGCTGTCCTGGATCTCGCGCGTCAAAAGCTCCAGATCTTCCATCCCAAGCGCGATGCCCGAAGAGCGGGCCAGGCCGCTTTCCAGCACGCGCTGGGACAGCATGGCCTGCTGGATGACCAGTTCGCCGACGACGTTGATCAGGCGATCGACCCGATCCAGGTCGACGCGGATGGTGACCGGCGCCGGCGCCACGGGGGTGGCGACCTGGGCGGGGGGAATGGG
>NZ_JBWKZJ010000011.1:31126-82940 GCF_059424365.1 Brevundimonas sp. GW456-12-10-14-LB3 | reverse complement strand
GCGCTGCGCGCCGCGCCACCTCCCCCAGAGGGGGAGGATTTCGGTCATCGCATTCCTCCCTTTTGGGGAGGGGGACCGCGCGAAGCGTGGTGGAGGGGGAACCGCCCCACCGCCGTTGCCCGTAACCGCGCAGGCGGGTAGAGCGTTCGGCTTCTCCCGCCCAACCGAAGTTTCAGACCATGCACGACATCAGAGCCATTCGCGAGAACCCCCAGGTTTATGTCGCGGGCTGGTCGTCGCGCGGGGTCGATCAGGCCGACGGGCTGGTGGCGGACATCCTGCGATTGGACGCCGAACTGCGCCACGCCCAGACCACCGGCCAGGACGCCCTGGCCAAGCGCAACGCCGCCTCCAAGCTGATCGGCGCCGCCATGGGCAGGAAGGACATGGCCGAGGCCGACCGCCTGAAGGCCGAGGTCGAGGCCCTGAAGGGCGACATCGCCGCGGCGGCCGAGGTCGAGGCGCGCGTCGGCAAGGAACTGCGCGACCTGCTGGCGGGGTTGAAGAACCTGGCGGCCGAGGATGTGCCGGACGGCGAGGACGAAGCGGGCAATGTCGAGGTCTCGCGCTGGGGAACCCCACGCGAAGGCGGCCCGGCCAAGGATCACGCCGACCTGGGCGAGGCCCTGGGCATGCTGGACTTCGAGGCGGCGGCCAAGATGTCGGGCGCCCGGTTCGCGGTGCTGAAGGGCCAGCTGGCTCGGCTGGAACGGGCCGTGGGCCAGTTCATGCTGGACCTGCAGACGGATCAGCACGGCTATCTGGAAGTGAACCCGCCCTACCTAGTCGGGTATGATGCGATGTACGGCACGGGGCAAATGCCCAAGTTCTACGACGATCTTTTCCTCGTCATGGACCCTGAGACCCGGACTAAACTTCTCAAAGAGGCCTTGGCTGACAGCCAAGCTCCCCAAGGCGGTGGGCCTCTCGCGGAGTTGGTATTGAGTGCCGTGGAAGCTGCGCCCACCAAGGAGCAGCTATTCGCCATCCCCACTGCCGAAGTCTCCCTGACCAACCTCGTGCGCGAGACCATCCTGTCCGAGGACGACCTCGCCACGCCGATGCGGATGACGGCGCTGACGCCCTGCTTCCGCGCTGAAGCCGGGTCGGCGGGGCGGGATACGCGCGGGCTGATCCGCCAGCACCAGTTCTCCAAGGTCGAGATGGTGTCGATCGCGCGGCCGGAAGACTCCGACGCCGAGCACGAGCGGATGACGGCCTGCGCCGAGGCGGTGCTGAAGGCGCTGGAGCTGCCGTTCCGGCGGATGCTGCTGTGCAAGGGCGACATGGGCTTCTCGGCCCAGAAGACCTTCGACCTGGAGGTCTGGCTGCCCAGCCAGGGGACCTATCGCGAGATCAGCAGCTGCTCGAACTGCGGCGACTTCCAGGCGCGGCGCATGGATGCGCGGTTCAAGCGCGCCGGCGAGAAGAAGACCGAGTTCGTCCATACGCTGAACGGGTCGGGGCTGGCGGTGGGCCGGACGCTGGTGGCGATCATGGAGAACTATCAGCAGGACGACGGGCGGATCGCGGTGCCGACGGTGTTGCAGCCCTATATGGGAGGTTTGACCCATGTGGGCGTTTAATCCTCCCCCGTTGGGGGAGGGGGACCGCGAAGCGGTGGAGGGGGCCTTCCGCCCCCGTGCCGGTTCCGCCTTGCCCCCCTCCGGCGCGCTATGCGCGCCTGTCTCCCCCAACGGGGGGGAGATCGCATGAGAATCCTCCTGACAAACGACGACGGGATCGAGGCGGAAGGTCTTGAATCCCTTGAGCGGATCGCGCGGACGCTGAGCGACGACATCTGGGTGTGCGCCCCCGCCGTCGAACAATCGGCCAAGGGCCGGGGCATAACCCTGACCGAGCCGCTGCGGGTGCATAAGCATGGCGAACGGCGGTTCTCGGTGACCGGGACGCCGACCGACTGCGTCATCCTGGCGGTCAACGATCTGATGCCGCAGAAGCCCGATCTGGTGCTGTCCGGCGTCAACCGGGGGCACAATATCGGCGAGGACGTCAGCTATTCCGGCACGGTGGCGGGGGCGCTGCAAGGCATGGCCTTCGGCATCCGCTCCATCGCCCTGAGCCAGAGCCTGGAAAGGTTCCATGACGAGGTGGTCGCCCACTGGGAGACGGCCGAAGCCTTCGCCCCGGCCATCATTTCGCGTCTGCTGGACCAGAAATGGGCGCCGGGCGTGGTGATGAACCTGAACTTTCCCAATCTGCCGCCCGAACGGGTCGAGCAGATCGAGGTGACGACGCAAGGCTTCCGCGACGTGGGCGAGATGCATGCGGTGCGCCGCACTGACCTGCGGGGGCGCGACTATTACTGGATGAGCTTCCGCGGCGAGAAGCAGGAGCATGCCGAGGGCACGGACCTGAGGGCCATCGAGGCGGGGCGGATTTCGGTCACGCCTCTGCACATCGACCTGACCCACATGCCGAGCGTCCATGACCTGAAAAAGGTGCTGGGCGGGGCGCCGCCGAAGACGGTGAAGGCGGCATGAACCTGCACGACGACCGCGCCGGACGGCTGATCCTGTCGCTGCGCCAGCAGGGGGTGACGGACCCCCGGGTGCTGGGCGCGATGGAGAGCATCGACCGCGCGGTCTTCGTGCACGAAAAATTCCTGGATCAGGCCTGGGAAGACCAGGCCCTGCCGATCGACTGCGCCCAGACCATCAGCCAGCCCTATATCGTCGGCCTGATGACCCAGGCCCTGGACGTCCAGCCCCGTCACCGGGTGCTGGAGATCGGCACCGGCAGCGGCTACCAGTGCGCGGTGCTGAGCCGGCTGGCGCGCTATGTCTATTCGGTGGAGCGGTATCGCAGTCTGCTGGTCGAGGCCGAGGCGCGTCTGCGCGCCCTGGAGATCGAGAACGTCATCACCCGTCACGGAGACGGCGGCCTGGGCTGGATCGAACAGGCGCCCTTCGACCGGATCATGGTGACGGCCGCATCGCCGGGCGAGCCGACCGAACTGTTGAAACAGCTGAAGCCAAACGGGGTTCTGGTGGCGCCGGTGGGCCGCACCTCGGTGCAGATCCTGCACCGCTATGTGGGGCAAGGTGACGGCTCGTTCCGGCGCGAAAGCCTGACGGAAGTGCGGTTCGTGCCCCTGGTCGAGGGGACGGCGAAGGAGGGGTGAGACCTTCCCCCGCTTGCGGGGAAAGTGTCAGGTCGTGGCGCGAAGCGACACGCCTGACGATGGGGGAAGTCATGCTTCTTGAAAGAAAACTTCCCTCTCCGACCCTGGTCCGCTGCGCGGACGCCAGGCCACCTCTCCCGCAAGCGGGAGAGGGTCTGGACGGCCGTTAACCTTCCCGCCCCACTTTGGCGATGATTGCGGGCTTGGCTTGGGCGGCGCGAGCGGGCAAACCGGGCGGGCGGATTTAACCACGTAAGGAGCGGCCGGTGCAGGTGATGTCGGGCGGAATGAGAGCGGTTGTGATCTTGGCGGCGTCGCTGAGCGCAGCGGCCTGTATGACCTATCCGTCCGAGCCGCAGTATTCGACGCGCCCTGTTCCTGCCGGAGGCGCCCAGCCGCAGGCTCAGCAGGGCCCCTATGGTCAGCCGGCCCAACCGCAGACCCCCGCCCAACCGTATCAGCAGCCGCCGGCGACGGCGCCGGTCGGCTCGATCGACGGCGGGGCCCTGCCGCCGCCGGTTTCGGTCACGCCGGCCCAGCCGACCTATCCGGCGACGCCCGCCCCATCTTCGCCGCCCGCCGTGGTGACGCCGGGCGCGGCCTATGTGATCCAGCCGGGCGACACCATCTCGGGCGTCGGCCGGCGGTTCCAGACGCCGGTTCAAACCCTGATCGACCTGAACGGGCTGGGGCCGCGCGGCGCGATCACCAGCGGTCAAAGAATCATTCTGCCCGATTCCGCCGTGGACACGGGACGCGATCCCTACGCCACGGGGCCGTCGCCGGCCGGTGTGCTGGTGCCGAACTCGGGGGTGGTTCCGCCGCCCCCGCCGCCGCCCTCGGGCAATCCGGCCCTGCCGGCCCAGACGCGGCCGGTCCAGACGCGGCCGGTCGAGAGCGCGCCCGGTCCGGCGACGACGCCCGTCGCAGGCGGAACCATCGCCCTGCAATGGCCGGTGCGGGGCGACATCCTGAGACGGTTCGGTCCGGTCGGCATGGGCGAGCGCAACAATGGGATCAATATCGGCGCCTCGGCCGGCGCCTCGGTCGTGGCGGCGGCCGGTGGGCGCGTGGCCTATGTGGGCGACGATCTGGTGGGCCAGGGCCTGACGGTGCTGATCGTGCACAACGGCGGCTGGCGCACGGTTTACGGCCATCTGGGCTCGGCCACGGTCAAGGACGGCGACGACGTGCGCGCGGGTCAGCAGATCGGCACCGTGGGTTTGACCGCCGGGGACGGCCGCCCGTCGATCCATTTCGAGACCCGCCAGATGCGCGGCGACGACCCCGTGGCGGTCGATCCCCTGAGCGTATTGCCGCGCTGATCGTTCGTTACGTTGCAATCCGCGAAGCGCGGCCCTAGGTTCCGCGCCTCGTTTTAATGGGGGCGCCGACGAGGGCCGCCCCGCCTTGTGTTCGGAGAGACCCCATGGGCGCCCCAGCTGACGGCGGCATGATGGCCGTGATCATGCAGTTCCTGCCGATCGTCGCCATCTTCATCCTGTTCTACTTCCTGCTGATCCGTCCGCAGCAGAAGCGCGCCAAGGAACATGCGGCCGCCATCGCCGCCGTGAAGCGCGGCGACACGGTGGTCCTGTCCAGCGGCGCCATCGGCAAGGTGACCCGCGTCGAAGAGGCCGAGGTCAATGTCGAGATCGCGCCCAGCGTCAATATCCGCGTCGTCAAGGCGATGATCGCCGAGGTGCGCAACCGCACCGCCGTCGCCGCCAACGACTCCAAGGCCTGAGACCCGAAGCGTATCGCTGAACCTGGACTGTCCTCATGATTCAGCTGTCGCGCTGGAAAATCATTCTCGTCGTCGCCTCGGCGATCATCGGCTGCCTGCTGGCCTATCCCAACCTGCTGAGCCCGGCTCAGCGGGAGGCGCTGCCCGGCTGGCTGCCGAAGAACGCCCTGAACCTGGGGCTGGACCTGCAGGGCGGCTCCTATCTGCTGCTCGAGGTGGACGTGCCGGCGATGCGCGAGAAGCGCGTCACCAATCTGATCGAGGACGTGCGGGTGACCCTGAACGGCGAGGGCATCGCCACCAACGGCCTCCAGCGCGAGGCGGGCGGCGTCGTGGTCGCTTTGGCGGACCCGGCGAAACAGACCGCCGCCTTTGAAGCCCTGCGCCGCCTCGCCGGCGCGCCGGGACCGTCCGGCCAGGTCGAACGGACGGCCAGCCGCGTCGGTTCGGACCGGGTCCGATTCGCCTATACGGACGCGGCCCTGGCCGGCATGGGATCGACGGCGGTCGATCAGTCCATCGAAGTCGTCCGTCGCCGCATCGACAGCCTGGGTACGCGCGAACCCTCGATCACCCGCCAGGGCGCCGACCGGATCGTGGTCCAGGCGCCGGGCGAGAGCGATCCGCGCAAGCTGGAGGAGGTCATCGGCCAGACGGCGCAACTGACCTTCCAGATGGTGGACACTGAGAATTCGGTGACGGAGGCCCAGGCGGGTCGCGTGCCGCCGGACGCTGAACTGCTGACCGATGAACAGGGCACGCCCTATCTGGTCAAGAAGCGGGTTCTGGTCTCGGGTGAAAACCTGACACGGGCCTCGGTCGACGCCGATCAGAGCGGCCGCCCCGCCATCGGCTTCCGCTTCGACGGCGCCGGCGCCCGCCGCTTCGGCGAGGCGACCTCGGCCAATATCGGCAAACCCTTCGCCATCATCCTGGACGGCAAGGTCATATCCGCGCCGCGCATCAACAGCGCCATCACCAACGGATCGGGCATCATCGAAGGCCAGTTCACGATCCAGGAAGCCGCGACGATGGTGAACCTGCTGAACGGGGGCGCCCTGCCGGCGCCGCTGAACGTCGAGGAACGCCGGACCGTGACCGCCGAACTGGGCGCCGACGCCGTGGCCGCAGGCGCCCTATCGACCGCCGTCGGCTTCGCCATCATCGTGGTCTTCATGATCCTGGCCTACGGCCTCCTGTTCGGGGGCGTTTCGGTGGTCGGCCTGATCCTGAACGGCGTGCTGATCGTGGCGGCCATGTCGCTGACCCAGGCGACCCTGACCCTGCCGGGCATCGCGGGTCTGATCCTGACCTTCGCCGTGGCGGTGGACGCCAATGTGCTGATCTATGAGCGGATGCGCGACGAGGCCCGGGCGGGCCGCAGCGTGATCGCCAGCATGGACGCCGGATTCTCCAAGGCCTGGGGCACGATCCTGGACGCAAACGTCACCACCCTGGTGGCGGCGGCGATCATGTTCGTCTTCGGCGCCGGTCCGGTACGCGGCTTCGCCTGGACGCTGAGCATCGGCGTCTTCACCTCGGTGTTCTCGTCGGTTCTGGTGGCCCAGGTGCTGCTGGCCTACTGGCTCAAGACCGCCAAGCCCAAAAAACTGCCGATCGCGGAGTAATGGCGATGCGTGGATGGCCCCTCATCAAACTGCTGCCGCAGAAGACGAACTTCCATTTCGTCAAATACTCCCGGTACGCCGCCGTCCTGTCGGTGGTGCTGTGCATCGCCTCGATCGTGGGCTGTTTCGTGCCCGGCCTGAACATGGGCATCGACTTCCGGGGCGGCGCCTCGATGGAGGTGTCCAAGCCCGCCGGCCAGACCATCGAGCTGGACCGGGTGCGCGAGGCGGTGAACGGTCTGAACCTGGGCGACGTCCAGGTGCAGGGCATCGCCCGGCGCGACACCAATGTCGATGACGGCTCGACCGCCATCCTGCGCTTCCAGGTGCCGGAAGGCCGCGATCAGACCCAGGTGGTGAACCAGGTCGAGCGCGCCATCAGCGGCACGGTCGGCGAGGTGCAGTATTCGGGCGTCAGCGTGGTCGGGTCCAAGGTGTCCGGCGAACTGTTCACCTCGGGCCTGTTGGCCCTGGCCGTCGCTATCGGCCTGATGTTCCTCTACATCTGGTTCCGGTTCGAGCCGCAATTCGGCTTCGGCGCCGTGATCGGCCTGCTGCACGACGTGGTGCTGACCTTCGGCCTGATCGTGGTCTTCCGCCTGGAGTTCAGCCTGAACATGGTCGCCGCCATCCTGACCGTCATCGGCTATTCGATGAACGACACCGTGGTGGTGTTCGACCGGCTTCGCGAGAACCTGCGCAAGTACAAGACCATGCCTTTGGGCGAGGTGATCGACCTGTCGCTGAACGAGACCCTGTCGCGGACCATCATCACCGGCGTGACCGCCGTCATGGTGCTGGCGGCCCTGGCCCTGTTCGGCGGCGAAGCCCTGTTCGGCTTCTCGATCGCCCTGATGTTCGGCATCATCGTGGGCACCTATTCGTCCATCTATGTCGGCGCGCCGATCATCCTGCTCTGGGGCGTCAAGCGCGGCGCCCTGAACGAGGAGGCCAAGCCGGTTAAGCTGGGCATGGCCAGCCGGCCCTGATCAAGACGACCTAGGTCTGCGGGGAGCCTTGAATAGGCGACGAGGGTGTTTAGGGTGAGCGACCTGTGATCGTTCTCAAGAACGGCGCGCCCTGGGGAGGGATCATCGCATGACCAATGCGGAGCTGAGTGTCGCCTTTTTCCTGCAGATGGCGGTGATCATCGCCGCCTGCCGGGTGGTGGGATGGGCGGCCAAGCGCTGGTTGGGTCAGCCGCAGGTTGTCGGCGAAATGATCGCAGGCGTGATCCTGGGGCCGTCCCTTTTCGGACTTCTGGCTCCCGACTTGCAGGCCGCCCTGTTTCCGAAGGAGTCGCGGTCCATCCTGTTCGTCGGCGCCCAGCTGGGCGTCGGTCTCTACATGTTCCTGGTCGGGCTGGGGTTTCGCCGGGATCATTTCCGCGCCCATGCGACCAGCGCGGCGGCCGTGTCTCTGGCCGGTATGGCGGCGCCGTTTCTGGTCGCGGTCGCCATCGCGCCCTGGCTACTGAGTCTTGGCCTGTTCGGCGAGGGAATCGTGACCTGGCAGGCCATGCTGTTTATGGGCGCGGCCATTTCGATTACCGCCTTTCCCATGTTGGCCCGCATCATTCACGAACGCGGCCTGAGCGGATCGAGGCTGGGATCGCTGTCTCTGGCCGCCGGCGCCATCGATGACGCCGGGGCGTGGTGCGTATTGGCGATCGTCCTGGCCAGCTTCGGCGCCGGCCCGATGGTGGCGGTGGTGGCGATCGCCGGAGGCGGCGCCTTCGCCCTTTTCATGATGACCTTGGGGCCCCGGCTTCTGGCGCCCCTAGGCCGGATCGCAGAGCGGGAGGGGCGCGTCGGACCGAGCGTATTGGGCGTCGTCCTGATCCTGTTCATGCTCAGCGCCTGGGCGATGGACGCCGTCGGCATCCATGCGGTCTTCGGCGGTTTCATCCTGGGGGTCGCCATGCCGCGCGGCCTTTTGACGGCGGAGATCAAACGTCAGCTGGAGCCTTTCGCCGTTCTGGTTCTGCTGCCGATGTTCTTCACTTTTTCGGGGCTCAATACGCAGCTGACGATGGTGGACAATATCGGTTTGGCCGCCGTCACCCTGGTGATCCTGGCCGGCTCCGTCCTGGCCAAGGGGGGCGCCTGCTGGGCGGCCGCCCGGCTGACAGGCCAGGACAACGCCACGGCCCTGGGGATCGGCGCCCTGATGAACGCGCGCGGGCTGATGGAGCTGATCATCATCAATATCGGACTTCAGCGCGGCGTCATCGGCCCAGCCCTGTTCTCCATCCTGGTTCTGATGGCCATCATCACGACCCTTATGGCGTCGCCGCTGTTCGAATGGGTCTATGGCCGCAGGGCGCGAGAGCGAGGGGAGCTGGGCGATCCGAATGAACCGGACGGCGACGGAGCCCAACTGTCGCCTCGCGCCACGGCCTGAACTGCGGCCGTTGATCCGGACGGACACAGAGGCGTCCGTCCGGTGGAAAACTCAACGCAGCGAGGCGGCGAAGCGCTGGATGCGGGTGCAGGCTTCTTCCAGCACGGCGTCGGAGGTGGCGTAGCTGATGCGGAAATAGGGCGACAGGCCGAAGGCCTCGCCCTGGACCACGGCGACGCCCTCGGCGTTCAGCAGCTCGGCGGCGAAGGTGCTGTCGCCGTCGATGACCACGCCCGATTCCGTCGTCTTGCCGATCAGGCCGGCGATGGACGGATAGACGTAGAAGGCGCCTTCCGGCACAGCACAGGTGATCCCCGTCGCCTGGTTCAGCATCGAGACGACCAGGTCGCGGCGCTTCTCGAAGGCGATCTTGCGCTCGGGGATGAAGTCCTGGGTGCCGTTCAGGGCCTCGACCGCGGCCCACTGGCTGATGCTGGTGGGGTTGGAGGTGGTCTGGCTGGCCACCTTGCGCATCAGGTCGATCAGCGGCTTGGGGCCGCCGGCGTAGCCGATGCGCCAGCCGGTCATGGCATAGGCTTTGGACACGCCGTTGACCGTCAGGGTGCGGTCGATCAGGTCGGGGGCGACCTGGGCGATGGTGGTGTATTCGAAGTCGCCATATACGAGGTGCTCGTACATGTCGTCGGTCAGCACCCAGACGTGGGGGTGACGACGCAGGACCTCGGCCAGGGCCAGCAACTCCGCCTGGGTGTAGGCGGCGCCGGTCGGGTTGGAGGGGCTGTTCAGGATCAGCCACTTGGTCTTGGGCGTGACGGCGGCCTCCAGCACCTGGGGGCGCAGCTTGAAGCCGTCCTTCTCCTCGCCGACCACGGTCACGGGCTCGCCCCCGGCGAGCAGGACCATGTCGGGATAGGAGACCCAGTAGGGAGCAGGCACGATGACCTCGTCGCCGGGGTTCAGGGTCGCGACCAGGGCGTTGAAGATGACCGGCTTGCCGCCCGGGGCGACGTGGATCTGCGACACGTCGTAGGTCAGGCCGTTCTCGCGGGCGAACTTGGCCACGATGGCCTTCTTCAGTTCGGGCATGCCGTCGGCGTCGGTATATTTGGTCTCGCCGCGGTTAATGGCGTCGATGGCGGCCTGTTTGATATTCTCCGGCGTGTCGAAGTCCGGCTCGCCGGCCCCTAGACCGATCACGTCGCGGCCTTCTGCTTTAAGCTTCCGGGCCTGGGCGGTCACGGCGATGGTGGCCGAAGGCTTGACACGGGCGAGGGCGGAAGATTGCAGGCTGGACATGGGAATCCCATCGGTCTTGGAAGGTTGTTGCCGGGGAGGCGAGGTTCCTTACGCGCGCAGGCCCGCCGGGACAATCCGCCCAGGCTCGCTAATGTACAGCCGGGGTGATAAGCGGCGCGTCTGATGCGTTGGATCCTCGATTTCCTGTCCAATATGGAGGCGCGGCGCTGGCGCGCCGTGCTGGCGACTATTGTCGTCCTGGGCGCGATGACGGCTCTGTTTGCTGTGGGTAAGAGCCAGCTGGGGCTGGACGCCGAGGCGCGGCTGGAGGCTTGGCTGGGCGGGTTCCGGCACGGACCGTGGGGCCTGCCTGCGGCCGTGATCGTGTTCACGGTCGCAGCCTTCTTCGGCGCGCCTCAGTTCATTCTGATCGCCGCCTGCGTGGTGGCCTTTGGCCCCTGGTTCGGGTTTCTGTACAGCTGGATCGCCACGGTCGCCTCGGCCGCCGTCACATATTGGATGGGGCGCGGGCCGACCGCGCGGGTGCTGGAGCGGCACGGCGGCAAGACGGTGGGGCGGCTGACCCGGTTCGTGGGTCAGAACGCCTTCTACGCCAGCTTCATGATCCGCAACGTGCCCTCGGCGCCCTTCATCGTGGTCAACATGGCCTTTGGCGCGGCGCGGGCGTCCTTTCCGGGCTTTCTAGCCGGGTGCGCGCTGGGGGTTTTGCCCAAGACGGCGCTTGTGGCGTTTTTCGGCGGCTCCTTCATGACGGCCGTCAGCGGCGACGGGGTCTGGACCTCGGCGATCCTCGCGGGCGTGGCCCTGGCATGGTTGGGTCTAATGCTGGGGGTCCGGGAGTGGGTGAGGCGTCGCGAAAAGGCGCGTGGGGACTGACGTCGCGGCAGGCGCTGGCAGGATGTTTCACAGGAAGTCCTTGCCGCTCATGACACTATCGTGAACGGCCCTGAGCGCCAAGCTTCCACAGGCCTGGGGGTGAACGCGTGTCCGGCACGCGAAGGGGGTTGTATTCCCTGTTTCATACGGGCACACGGGCCAGCGGTAGGCATGGCGAAGACGATCAGGAAGCCGTCCGGCAAGGGGATGTCAGGACGGCGGGGCGTCGCCAGGTCGACTGCGAAACTGACGCCCTCGGTCAAAGAACAACGGTATCGATTCCCATGAGCTTTTCCCTTTTCGGCGCGATCTCCAACGACATCGCGATGGACCTGGGCACCGCCAACACCCTGATCTACATGAAGGGCAAGGGCATCGTCCTGAACGAGCCGTCCGTGGTGGCCCTGCGCAACGTCGGCGGACGCAAGATCGTGCACGCCGTGGGCATTGAGGCCAAGCAGATGCTGGGCCGAACGCCCGGCCACATGGAAGCCATCCGCCCGATGCGCGACGGGGTCATCGCCGACTTCGAAGTCGCCGAAGAGATGATCAAACATTTCATCCGCAAGGTGCATAACCGCAAGGGATTCGTGAACCCGAAGATCATCGTCTGCGTGCCGTCCGGCGCCACGGCGGTCGAGCGTCGCGCGATCAATGATTCTTGCCTGAACGCCTCGGCGCGCCGCGTGGGCCTGATCGACGAGCCGATGGCCGCCGCGATCGGCGCCGGCCTGCCGATCCACGAGCCGACCGGCTCCATGGTCGTCGATATAGGCGGCGGCACCACCGAGGTGGCCGTGCTCTCGCTGTCGGGCATCGTCTATTCGCGTTCGGTCCGCGTCGGCGGCGACAAGATGGACGACAGCATCATCAGCTATATGCGTCGCAACCATAATCTGCTGATCGGCGAGACCACTGCCGAGCGCATCAAGAAGGACATCGGCACCGCCCGCATCCCGGCCGACGGGGAAGGCCTGTCGATCGAGGTCAAGGGCCGCGACCTGATGCAGGGCGTGCCGCGCGAAGTGCGCATCTCCGAACGCCAGGCGGCGGAAGCCCTGGCCGAGCCGGTGACCCAGATCATCGAGGCCGTGAAGGTCGCGCTGGAGGCCACCCCGCCCGAACTCGCCGCCGATATCGCCGACAAGGGCATCATGCTGACCGGCGGCGGCGCCCTGCTGCGCGGCCTGGACGTCGAAATCCGTGACCACACCGGCCTGCCGGTTTCGGTGGCGGACGACCCGCTGTCGTGCGTGGCGATCGGCTGCGGTCGCGTGCTGGAGCATCCGCGCTGGATGAAGGGCGTGCTCGACTCGGCGCTCTGATCTTTTTTGATTGCGGCCGGACGTAAGTCCGGCCGCAGATCCTTTTCAGCCCTGCGTGATCGACGGTTCCATTCCGGCCCTGATTTTGCGATAGGCAGGCAGAACGACAGGGATCGCCTGTCAATTCCAACCCCTTTTGTGGAAGGTCGCCCGTGGCGTTTCGCGACGGTCCCTTTGAAAACCTGAAGGTGCCGCTGGTCTGGACCGCCGCGGTTGTGGTCGTCGTGTCGATCGTGGCCGCCGGCCTCCTACTGGTGAGCGATCGCAAGGCCGTCGACGGCGGTTCCAGCTATGGCGCCGTGCGCGGAGCGGCTGATACGGTGACTGGACCTGTCAGCGGGATCTTGGCCGCGCCGGTGCGCTGGGTCGGCGCCGTCACCGACTATGTCGGGGGCTATTTCTTCGCGGTGTCGGAAAATCGGAAACTCAAGGCGGAATTGGCGGAACTCCAACCGTGGCGCGACCAGGCCATCGCCCTGAAGAACGTCAACGCGCGCTATGAAGCCTTGCTGGGGCTGCGGACTGAGCCGCCCGTTCCGATGATCACGGCGCGCGCCATCTCCGACGCGCGCGGACCCTTTAATCGGGCCAAGCTTCTGGACGTGGGCACGCGCCGCGGCGTGCGGATCGGCAATCCGGTGATCAATGAACACGGCCTCGTCGGTCGCGTGACGGGCGCGACCGGAGGCGTGAGCCGCATGGTGCTCCTGACCGATGTGGCGTCTCGGACGCCCGTCCTGGTGGATCGCACCGATGCGCGGGCGCTTCTCACCGGCGACGGCAGCGACAACCCGCGTCTGGAGTTTGTTCGCGGAGCCGGCTCGGTGCAGCCGGGTGATCGCATTCTGAGTTCTGGGGACGGTGGGGGACTGCCGCGCGGCATACCGATCGGCGTCGCCGCCAAGGGCATTGACGGCAGCTGGCGCGTCAAACTGTTCAGCGATCGTGGCGCTGTCGATTATGTGCGTGTGCTGTTGTTCCAGGACTTCGGCCAACTGGTCGATCCCAACGCCCTGAATGCGCCGCCCCTGGCGGGTCTGGGGACGGCGCCCGAGCCCAGCCTCGAACAGGCGGCTGCGATTGCGGACGTTGCCGCACGCCGGCAAGCGGCCGCACGCGCCCAGGCCGAACGCACGCGGCAGGCCCAGGCTTCGCAGGCCGCAACCGCCGGGCCGTCGGTTCAGCGCGGTCCGGCTCCGCGCGCCGCTCCGGATCAGTCCACGCCTGAGACTCCGCCGGGCGGACCCTCGCCTGCGCCGGGAGGCGCCGCGTGAGACGGCCGGTTGCGGTCCGCGTCGTCGGGCCTTTGCAATGGATCCTCTATCCGGCCCTTGTGGCGGTCGCGGCGACCATCGTCCTGGCCACCCCCGCCCAGCTTTTCGGCCTGACCTTGCCGGAGCCGGTCGTGCCCATGGTTCTGGCCTTCGCCTGGCCCTTGATCCGTCCGTCGATGACGGCGCCGGCTGTGCTGTTCGCCCTGGGCCTGTTCCTTGACCTGTTTTGGAACGGCCCGCTCGGCATGTGGGCCCTGTGTCTGATGGGGGTCTATGGCGTCCTGCTTCTGTCGCGCAATCTTTTGGCCGGACACGAAGGGCTGATCCGGTTCGCCTGGTATGTGGCCTGCACCCTGGGGGCGTTTCTGTTCGCCTATGTCATCGTGACGGTGCGGGCGGGCAATCCGCCGGCCATTCTGTCGCTGATCGGCCAGATCGTCCCGACCCTCCTGCTTTATCCGGTCGCTGACTGGATGCTTGAGCGGTTCGACGATGGAGACATTCGCTTCCGATGAGCGGCGAACCTTCCATTTTTTTCGCCGACGTCAATGAACGACAGGGCTCGTTCCTGCGGCGCACCTTCGTGTTCGGCGGCCTGGCGACCCTCGGCGTGGCGGCGCTTGTAGGGCGGCTGGCCCAGCTCCAGGTCGTGCAGGCTCAGGAGTATGCGACCCTCTCGTCGCAGAACCAGTTCAACTTCCGCATGGTTCCGCCGCCGCGGGGCCTGATCAAGGATCGCAACGGCGTCGTCATCGCCGGCAACCGCCCCAGTTTCCGAGTGCTGGTGGTGCGCGACGAAACCAAGGACCTGGACCAGACCCTGGACCTGCTGGGTCGGCTGCTTCCCGACACCCTGGAACGCCGCCGCGCCATCATCCGCGACGTCAACGCCTCGTCCAAGTTCAACCCGGTTCCGGTCAAGAGCGACCTGACCTGGGAGGAGTTCGCCAAGGTCAATCTGTACGCCAACGAGCTGCCGGGCGTCATGGCCGACATGAACGACGCCCGCTACTATCCGTTCGGCGGCTCTTTCGCCCATGTGGTCGGCTATGTGGCCAAGGTGTCGGACCGAGACGTCAAGGCCATCCGCGACAAGGGCGAAGAAGTGCCGCCCCTGCTGTTCAACCCCAGTTTCCGCATCGGCCGTCAGGGGGTGGAGAAGGCGCTGGACGAGGCCCTGCGCGGCGAGCCCGGCGGCAATCGCGTCGAGGTGGACGCGCGGGGTCGGGTGGTGGCCGAGGATGTGGGCGGCTCCCGCCCGGCGGTTCCCGGGCAGGAAGTGGTTCTGACCCTGGACGCCGACATTCAGAACCGGGCGCTGGAGGTGTTCGGCGAGGAGTCCGGCGCCTGCGTCGTGATGGACGTCCGCAACGGCGACATTCTGGCGATGACCTCCGCCCCCTCGTTCGATCCCAACCTGTTTGTGGGGGGCGTGCCTTCCAGCATCTATCGCGCCTTGGCCGACTATGAACGTCGCCCGCTGCTGGATAAGGCTCTAACGGGGACGTTCGCGCCCGGCTCGACCTTCAAGCCGGTCGTCGGGCTGACGGCGTTGAAACGGGGCGGCGACCCGAACCGACGGATCGTCTGCAACGGGGCCTACTATCTGGGGCGGCGGTTCGCCTGCCTGGGGCGACACGGTTCGCAGGACATGCGTTCGGCGATCAAGAACTCCTGCAACGTCTATTTCATGACCCTGGCGGTCGAGGTCGGGCCGGACGCCATCGCCGAGACGGCGCGAGAAATGGGATTCGGCCAGACCTACGACATCGGCATCTCCGGCCAGAAGCCGGGCCTGGTGCCTGACCGAGAATGGCGGCGGAAGAATCCCGTGCGGGGCGACGGCAAATGGTATCCGGGCGAAACGCCGAGCTACGGCATCGGTCAAGGCGCCTTGACGGTCAACGCCCTGCAATTGGCCGTCTATGCTTCGCGACTGGCCAATGGCCGAAAGGCCGTGACACCGCGGCTGATCAAGTCGATCGGGGGAGTGGAGCAGGGGGGCGACCGCAGCTTCGCCGACCTGCCCTATGATCCGGCCTTCGTGCAGGTGATGCGGGAAGGGATGGAGGCGGTGACCGACGTCGGCGGGACCGGCTTCAGGAACAGCCAACTGGGCCTCGGCGACATCCGCATGGCGGGCAAGACCGGGACGGCGCAGGCGCAGAACTACGGCGCCGGGTCGCGCAAGGGCGCGGGCCGGCCCTGGGCCCAGAAGGACCACAACCTGTTCATCGCCTTCGCGCCGGCGGACAATCCCCGCTACGCCGTGTCGGTGATTGTGCAACACGGCGGCATGGGCGGCGGTACAGCCGGCGCGCCGCGCGCGCGGGAGGTGATGAAGGTCGCCTTGCTGAAGGATCCGGAGATGCGCGCGCGAATGGAACGCCCGCCGGCGCCCGAACCGACAGAGACGACGGACCTGACCCAGCCTTCGACCGTCGAGCCGGCGGCGCCGACGCCGGAGGCGGTTGATCCGCTTCCCCCTTCGACTGAGCCGCGCTGATGACCGCTTCCGCCCTGTCCCGTCCCGGCGAGCGCGAACGCGTTTCGACCAAGATCAGCCAGCTCGACTGGCGGCTTCTGCTGCTCATCTGCGCCGTAGGCGGCGCGGGCGCAATGATGCTCTATTCGGTGGGGGGCGGCTCGTGGTCACCCTGGGCGGCTAAACACCTGATCCGGTTCGGCGTCTGCCTGGTGCTGATGCTGGGGCTGTCGATGATCAACATTCGCTACTGGTTCGCCCTGGCCTATCCCATCTATGGCGTGGCCCTGTTCCTGCTGGCCCTCGTCGAGACGCCGTTGGGCTACACCGCGCTCGGCGCCACGCGCTGGCTTGACCTGGGCGTGACCCGCATACAGCCCTCGGAAATCATGAAGATCGGCGTGGTTCTGGCCCTGGCGCGTTGGTACCACGGGGCCTCGGCCAAGGAGGCGAGCTTTCACTGGAAGCTGATCATTCCCGTCGCCATCATCGGCATGCCCTTCCTGCTGGTGGCGCACCAGCCGGATCTGGGCTCGGCAATGCTGATCGGCCTGACCGGCGCGGCCATCATGTTCATGGCCGGTCTGAACTGGAAGATCATCGCCGCCGTCGCCGCCGTCGCCACGGTCGCCGTCCCGCCCTATGTGATGTTCGGCATGCACGACTATCAGCGCCACCGGGTGCTGACCTTCCTGAACCCTGAGGCGGACATGGCCGACAAGGGGTATCAGATCGTCCAATCCAAGATCGCGATGGGCTCGGGCGGGCTTCTTGGCAAGGGCTACGGCCTGGGCAGCCAGAGCCAGCTGGAGTTTCTGCCCGAGCGGCACACCGACTTCATCTTCGCCGCCTTCGCCGAGGAGTTCGGCTTCGTCGGCGCCTTCTTCCTGCTCGGCGCCTATGCGGCCATCATATTGATCTCTTTGCGAATAGCGTCCCTGTCCCACAGTCATTTCGGCCGTTTGGCGGCGTCCGGCGTGATCGCCACCTTCGCCATGTATGTGCTGATCAACGGCGCCATGGTTATGGGGCTTGCGCCGGTCGTGGGCGTGCCCATGCCGCTGTTGTCCAACGGCGGCACCGTGATGCTGACCGTCATGATCGGCTTCGGCCTCGTCATGGCGACGCGGGTGCATCGATACGCCGAACTGCCGAAGGGCCATGGGCTGATCTGAGGCCGATTGAAAAGCGCGCCTCGGCAGGCCGTCCGCCTAGACCTCGCACGTTTGATTACAGCGCCGCAGATTCAGCGTGCGCCGTAGGCAGACTAGACTACTAAGGTAACCGGTGTCTTTTTTGTCCTCAGCCCTGTAACAGGAGGAACAGAAACGACTCGTCGCGTCCGGCCGGCGGGAACTGAGGGAAGGATTTCATGACCCAGCCGCTCCGACTACATCCCGACCGCCTGTTTCCAGCAGATGCGGGAACCCGCGCAGTCGCGCGGCGGCTGTATGACGCCGTCAAAGATCTGCCGATCATCAGTCCGCACGGGCATACAGACCCCAGCTGGTTCGCCCTGAACCAAGCCTTCGCCAACCCGGCTGAGCTGCTGATTACGCCCGACCATTACGTCTTTCGGATGCTGTATTCGCAGGGGATGGCGATGGAGGATCTGGGCGTGCCGCGCGTCGACGGCGGGCCTGTGGAGACGGATCCCAGGAAAATCTGGCGCCGGTTCGCCGAGAACTATCACCTGTTTCGCGGCACGCCTTCGCGCCTCTGGCATGACTGGGTCTATGCCGAGGTGTTCGGCCTGGATGTGCGTCTCTCGGGCGAGACGGCGGACCATTATTACGACGTCATCGACGCCGCCCTCAAAACCGACGGTTTCCGGCCACGCGCCCTGTTCGAACGCTACAATATCGAGGTTTTGACCACCACCGAGAGCCCGCTCGACACCCTGGATCACCACAAGACCATCGCGTCGTCAGGCTGGAAAGGCAGGGTGCTGACCGCATTTCGACCCGACCCGGTCCTGGATCCGGACTATGAGGGTTTCCGCGACAATCTGCACAGCCTGGCCGATCTCACCGGTCGCGACGTCATGAGCTGGGACGGCTATCTTCAAGCTCTCCGCGACCGTCGCGCCTTCTTCATAGAAAGGGGCGCGACCTCGACCGACCATGGCCATCCGACCGCCTTCACGGCGGATCTGCCGAGAGGAGAGGCCGAGGCTCTGTTCCGTCGCGTATCCACGGCGCCCGCGACAGCTGCGGACGCCGAGCTGTTTCGCGGCCAGATGCTGACCGAAATGGCCGCCATGTCGGTCGAGGACGGCCTGGTGATGCAACTGCATCCCGGCAGTTTCCGCAATCATTCGGCGACGGTGTTCGATCGCTTTGGACGCGACAAGGGATGCGACATTCCCACCCCGACCGATTACGTCAGGGCCTTGAAGCCGCTGCTGGATCGCTTTGGGGCGGACAGGCGCCTGTCCTTGATCGTCTTCACCCTCGATGAGACCAGCTACAGCCGCGAACTGGCTCCGCTGGCCGGTCATTATCCGGCGTTGAAACTGGGCCCCAGTTGGTGGTTCCACGACAGCCCAGAGGGCATGCGCCGCTTCCGCGAACAGGTCACCGAGACCGCCGGCTTTTACAACACGGTCGGGTTCAATGACGACACCCGCGCCTTCCTGTCGATCCCGGCCCGTCACGATGTGGCGCGGCGCATGGACTGCAGCTTCCTGGCCCGGCTTGTGGTGGAGCATAGGATCGAGGAGGACGAGGCGCACGAGGTCGCCCACGCCCTGACCTATGGCCTGGTCAAGGCGGCTTACAAGCTGTGAGCGGTCAAACGTCCCGGCTGAACTCAGGGGCTTTGTCGCAACTGCCTTTGGACGTCGCTCAGCCCAAATATGACCGTGCGGAGGTGAAGACCGGCGTAGTGCATCTGGGGGTGGGAGCCTTCCACCGCGCCCATCAGGCGGTTGTTTTCGACGACGCCCTGGCCGGCGGCGACCTGCGTTGGGGGGTTCTCGGGGCCTCGCTGCGGTCGCCGGGCGTCAGAGACCAACTGAATCCCCAAGACGGACTGTACACCCTGGTGCTGCGTGACGGGGCGCGCGAGGATCTTCGCGTCATTGGCGCGGGCTGCGGCGTCCTGGTCGGCCCGGAAGACCCCGCCGCTCTGGTGGCCGTGATGGCGAGGGCTGAGGTTCACATCGTCACCCTGACCGTCACCGAAAAGGGTTACCGTATCGACCCCGCAAGCGGCGATCTGATTTTCAATGATCCGGACGTGGCTGCGGATTTGATCGATCTGGAGGCGCCGCGCACGGCCCCCGGATTCCTTGTTGCGGCGCTGAAGGCGCGCAAGGCTGCGGGCCTTAAACCCTTCACCGTCATCAGCTGCGACAATCTTCCGCAGAACGGGCAAAGAATCAGGGCGGCCGTGCTGGCGATGGCGGGCCGTATCGACCCTGATTTGGCCGACTGGATCAGGCGTCATGGCGCCTTCCCGCAGACCATGATCGACCGCATTGTTCCTGCGACTACCCCCGACGATGTGGCGCGACTGACCGGCCGGCTCGGCTTTGAGGATCAAGGCATGGTCAAGACGGAGCCCTTCACCCAGTGGGTGATCGAAAACCATTTCGCCGGCGAGCGACCGGACTTCCCGGCCCTGGGCGTTCAGTTGGCGGAGTCCGTCGAGCCTTGGGAGAACGCCAAGCTGAGACTTCTGAACGGCGCTCACTCCGCCTTGTCCTACCTGGGGGCGCTGGCCGGCTTCGAACATGTGCATGAGGTGGTGGGCGTGCCGTCTTTCCGCACCTATGTCGAAGCCCTGTGGGACGAGGTCGAGACGACGTTGGAGCCGCCGCCCGGTTTGGTGATCGCCGACTATCGGAACGCCCTGATGGCGCGCTTCTGCAACGCCGCCCTGATGCATCGCACACGCCAGATCGCCATCGACGGTTCTCAGAAGCTGCCACAGCGACTGTTGGCGACAGCCGCAGATCGTTTGGCGGCAGGGCTCGGGATCAAGGCGACGGCGCTGGGCGTAGCGGCCTGGATGAGGTGGCAATCGGGTTTGACGGAAGGGGGAGAGCGCTTCGAGGTCGATGATCCGCTGGCCGCCGAAACGGCCCGGCGCCTGGCTGAGGCTGACAATGAAGCCGGCCAGGTGTTGAGTCTTCTGAGGCTTGCGGCCGTTTTTCCGCAGCGCCTGGCGGCGGACGACCGCTTCGCCCTGGCGGTTACGGACGCCTATCTGTCGCTGTGTCGCAAAGGAGCGGTCGAGGCGGCGCGGGAGGCGGCGGTCTAGATCATGTCTCGCATTGTGGTCTTAAATTCACTCGACGACGTCGCCATCGCCCTGGATGACATTTCCGAAGGCCAGACTCCCGAAGGCTTGGACGTCCCCGCGCGCACCCACATCCCCACGGGTCATAAGATCGCGCGTCATGCTGTGGAAGCGGGAGGAGTGGTTCGTCGCTATGGTCAGGTCATCGGCCGCGCCCGCATTGCGATCGCGCCGGGAGACCACGTTCACATCCATAATCTGATGATGACCGACGATGGACGAGAGGCCGAGGTGGGGGCAGATCTGCGTTCGCCGCCGCTGCGGTCTGACGCGACCTTTCAGGGGATCGTGCGCCCGGACGGGCGAGTGGGGACGCGAAACTATATCGGCGTGCTCACCAGCGTGAACTGTTCCGCCACAGTGGCGCGCCGCATCGCCGACGCCTTTCCTGATGACGGCCTGCCGGACGGTGTCGACGGAGTGGTCGCCTTCACCCACCAGGGGGGATGCGGCGGCTCATCCCTGTCTTCCGATGTGGCCCTCTTGCAGCGCACCCTGGGAGGCTATGCCCGCCACCCCAACTTTCACGCCCTGCTGATCGTGGGGCTGGGGTGCGAGGCCAATCAAATCCCCGCCTGGCTCGCCAATGAGGGGCTGAACGCCGGTCCCACCCTTCACGCCCTGACCATACAGGAGGCCGGAGGAACGGCGCGCGCGATCGAGGCCGGCGTCGCGATCGTTCGCGATCTGATCACGGAGGCCGCCAAGACACGACGCACGACCGTGTCGGTCGAGCATCTAACGGTCGGCCTTCAGTGCGGCGGTTCGGACGGCTGGTCCGGCGTCACGGCCAACCCGGCCTTGGGCGAGGCGGTCGATCGGCTGGTCAGCCACGGCGGGTCGGCCCTGTTGTCGGAGACACCCGAAATCTGGGGAGCCGAACACCTGCTGCTGCGCCGTGCTGCGTCACAGGCCGTCGCCGACAAGCTGCAGGCGCGCCTGGCCTGGTGGCGCGACTATGCGGCGCGACATCAGATGGAGCTGAACAACAACCCCTCTCCGGGCAATCTGAAGGGCGGATTGACAACCATCCTGGAGAAGTCTCTGGGGGCCGTCGCCAAGTCGGGCTCGACGCCGCTCAACGACGTGATCGGCTATGCCGAACCGCGGGCGGCCAGGGGGCTCAGCTTCATGGACAGTCCAGGCTACGACCCCTGTTCGGCGACGGGCCAGATCGCCTCGGGCGCCAATCTGATCGTCTTCACCACCGGCCGTGGCTCAGTCTTCGGGGCCAAGCCGGCGCCCTCGATCAAGATCGCCTCCAACGCCAAATTGGCGCGTTGGATGGACGAGGACATGGATATCGACGCATCGCCGGTGCTTACGGGCGCCAGCCTTACCGATGTCGGCGAACGGATCTTCCAAAAGATGCTGGCCGTGGCCTCTGGCGAGCCGTCAAAGTCGGAGGCGCTGGGCATCGGCGACAATGAGTTCGTCCCCTGGCAGGTGGGCGCCTACCTCTAAAGGCCGGACGCCGGACGGCCCGATCATTCGGGCCGCCCGCTCCAATCAGGCGACCAGGGCCTGGATCAGATCGCCCATGTTCCGAATGAAGACCGAGGTGGAAACGCCCTCGACCGGGTAGTCGGTCCGATAGGGCGACGTGTCCCAGACGTCGCCGACGCGTGTCATCTGATATTCGCCGCCGGTCACGGCAGTGGGGGAGTCGCCCCTGTAGGGGTTCGACGTCGTCGTCAGCGGCGTCGGCCAATAGCCCCGCGCATTCAGTCCGGCCAGAACCTCGGCTACGCGGCTCTCGCTGACCGGCGACGGCCGTTTGGCGTCGCCGGACATGTCCCAGACATCGACGTCCTGAAGGGTGAAATAGGTCGGAAGCCGTAGAGAGCCCGGTCGCGCCTTCAGCGGCGACCCTTGCGTCGCAGCCTCGACCGGCAGGGCGGAGAGGCGGGCATACTCCGCGCGAAGAGCGGGCGTGTCCACGTTCCGGAACGAACCGTAGTGGACGATCAGATTCTCGGGATTGTCGTCGGCGTAGTACTGGCCGTTGGCGACGTTGGATCCCCGACGATGGATGTAGATCGGGGTGTTGGCGCCTTCGAGAATGAAGGTGGGATGGGTCCGCCCCGGTGTATTGAGCGGCGGCTTGGTCGCGACCTGATCCAGCCAGTCCAGGGCCTCAGGCAGGCGGTCAAGGAATTTCCGGTCCCCGGTCAACCGGTAGAAGCCGAGCATCGACTTGATG
This sequence comes from Brevundimonas sp. GW456-12-10-14-LB3, assembly GCF_059424365.1. Classification (NCBI taxonomy): domain Bacteria; kingdom Pseudomonadati; phylum Pseudomonadota; class Alphaproteobacteria; order Caulobacterales; family Caulobacteraceae; genus Brevundimonas; species Brevundimonas sp. GW456-12-10-14-LB3. The sequence goes on along the minus strand of NZ_JBWKZJ010000011.1, from coordinate 60,331 downwards.
TTGGTGCCCGTCGCATGGGTGACGAGGGCCTGAGGTTCGATCGTCCGCGCGCCGGCCGGCTTTAGGGTGTCGGGGAAATGCTGCAGGCCCCAGGCGGGCTGGGGCTGAGGCTGTTGGGTTCTGACGAAGATATCCATGCCGCGGTTGATCGCATCCAGGATGCGCGGATCGCCGCGTCCGTTCCGCGCCAACCCGTGCCAGGCGTAGATCAGAAACTCCAGATTCTCGCCTGCGACATCGTCATTGAAGGTGATGTAGGGCGTGTAGTCGGCGTGCCCGTGGACGCCGCCGTTCTGTACGAAGGGGTAACGTTGAGGCCAGCCTCCGTTCGGATACTGGCTGTCGAGAACAAAATCGATCGCCTTGTTCAGAGGCGCCAGATATTTGCGGTCTCGCTTTTCGAGGTACAGGCGAAGAAGCAGTTGCGAGGCCTCAGCCGTACCCGCGTCATCGAAGGTGGCGTTGCCGTAGTAGCGATGAAATTCCTCCAGCCGCCATGCGTTCTTGCCGACCGTGTCGTACCACCGCCTCAGCGAAGCCTCGCCGGCCGTGTCGATGACATAGTTCCAACCGCCAGCCGGGTGTTGGCCCCGGACAAGAGCGTCGGCGGCGGACTTGGCGGCCTCATAATAGAAGTCGTCGCCGGTCGCATGGTAGGCGTCCAGGAACAGGTGCCCCATGGTCGCGGTTCCAGGCGGCTGCACCCAGATCATGGTCGGGCTGGCTTCCAACTCGCCCCAGCGCCGAGAAAAGTCGGGCAGATACTGCCAGACATAACCGCCTTCGACTGCAGCCTCATCGGTCATAAAGCGTGCGGCCCGCTTCATCCCCGCCAGGATGGCGTCCCGCTGAGGCGCCGAGGCGGCGCCAGCGAGGGCGGGTGCGGAGGCGGCGACGAATGTGGCGGCGGCGCCGGCGGCCAAGACGGCGCGACGGCTCATGGAAGGGGCATGCATGCTGAAACTCCTGGACCTCTGAAACGGCTCTTCGCGGCCGGTTGGACACTCAATCAAGCACGACTGACACCGGTTTCCTAGGGGAGTCTCGACGGAATCCGGCCGGGGATCTAACGGCGAATGTCGAACCCGTTGTCACCCATGGCCGCCCGCACCTGATCGGCCGAAAACAGGTTGAAATCGCCCGGAACCGAGTGTTTCAGGCCGGCGGCCGCCAAGCCGAAATCCAGCGCCTGCTGATCCGACCAGCCGCTCCAGAGCCCGAACAGCACGCCGGAAGCGAAGGCGTCGCCACCGCCTACCCGGTCCACGACACCGGCCATGTGCAGGGCGTCCGCCTGCGTTTCGACGATCTGCCCACCGTCTCGCGTCAGCATCACCGCCGAAAGCGCCTGGTCGGCGACGCTGTCTTGCACCCGCAGGGTGCAGGCGATGCGTTGAAGACGAGGAAAGGCGTTGAAGGCGGCCTTTGCGGCCTCGCGACGCCGGACGGCCGGGTCGGCGTCGTCGAACCGCGCCCTCAGCACCAGGCCGAAGTCACGATCGTCAGCAAAGGCCAGGGTCGCGCCGCTCAGCATCCGGCCCAAAACCGTCGGGGGATCGCCGTCCCATTGCTCCCACAGCTTTCCGCGGAAGTTGCCGTCATAACTGACCTTAACCCCCAGGCGCGCCGCAGCTTCTATCAGGGCGACGGCGGCGGACGAGCCGTTAGGGCCCGTAGCCGGCGTGACGCCGGACGCGTGCAGCCATTCCACCCCGTCCAGCAAGGCGTCCCAGTCGAACGCCGTATGGACATGTTCGACGAAGGCGGAGCCGGCGCGGTCGTACAGGACTTCCGATGGGCGCCTTACGGCCCCAGGGGTGAGGAAGTACAGGCCCATGCGACCGGCCTTGAACACGACCGTCGAGGTATCGACGCCGTGTCGGCGCACTTCGTCACGCGCGGCGCGACCCAGGACGTTGTCGGGCAAGACTGTCGCCAAACCCGTGGGGGCGCCGAATTGGGCCAGGGAGACCGCGACATTCGCCTCCGCGCCCCCTGGACGGACCGTCAGGGCGGGAGACTGCAGAAGCAACTCGTGCTGATTGGGCGAAAACCGCAGCAGCATCTCGCCGAAGCAGAGGATGCGGCGGGGAGATGCGCTGTGGGTCATGCTTCAGACTAGCCGTCGCTCAGCGCGCCTGCCAACCGCCGTCGACCGGCAGGATGGCGCCTTGGACATAGTCGGACGCTCGGCTCGCCAGGAAGACGGCGGCCCCGCCGAGGTCCGAAGGCTCGCCCCAGCGGCCGGCCGGGATGCGGCCCAGGATTTCAGCCGAGCGGACGGGGTCCTCGCGCAGCGCCTGAGTGTTGGCAGTGGCGAAATACCCGGGCGCAATGGCGTTGGCGGTGATGCCGTGCGGCGCCCATTCGTTGGCCATCAGCTTGGTCAGGCCGGCCACGCCCGACTTGGAGGCGGTGTAGGAGGGCACCCGGATGCCCCCCTGGAAGGAAAGCATGGAGGCGATGTTGATGATCTTGCCGCCTTCGCCCTGTTTGATGAAGTGACGGGCCACGGCCTGGCTGAGGAAGAAGACGGTCTTCAGATTGATGTTCATCACCAGGTCCCAGTCGGCCTCGGTGAAGTCCACGGCGTCGGCGCGACGGATCAGGCCCGCATTGTTGACCAGGATGTCGATCCGGCCCATCGCCTCAAGGGTTTCCTGAACCACGCGCTCGACCGGTTCGATCGAGGTCAGATCGGCGCTGACCGCATGAGCGCGGCGTCCCATGGCCTTCACCTTGGCGACCGTGTCGTCGGAATCCGACAGGGCGACCGAAACGATGTCGGCGCCGGCTTCCGCCAGAGCCAGAGCGATTCCCTGGCCCAAGCCCACATTGCCGCCGGTGACCAGGGCGACTTTTCCGGTGAGGTCGAATGGAGTGGTCATATTGTGTTTCCTCTGGTCTGCGCCTTTTGCGACGCCGTTTAGCGGGTGTGATGCGGCAAGGGCGAATGTTCCGCTCTGTCAGCTTCGCCGCGAAATCGATCCGGGTGACCTTGCATCTCTCCCCATGTGGACTAGGTAACCGGTGTCATATTATGATGCAATCCATTAGCCCATAATCGCGCGACATGGTTCGATGTCGCCTGAACTCGCCTTGAGGAGTCCCCATGAAGATCGCGCTCATTATCGAAAACAGCCAGGCCGCAAAAAGCGAGACGGTGCATGCGGCTCTGTCCGCCGTCGCGGAGCCGCTGGGGCATCAGGTGTTCCACTATGGAATGTACGCCGCCGAGGATAAGGCGTCGCTGACCTATGTGATGAACGGCGTGCTGACCGCCATCCTGCTCAACTCCGGCGCCGCCGACTTCGTGGTGACCGGTTGCGGCACCGGCATGGGATCGATGCTGGCCTGCAACAGCATGCCGGGCGTCTTCTGCGGCCTGGTCATTGATCCGACCGACGCCTTCCTGTTCGGCCAGATCAATGACGGAAACGCCATCTCCATGCCCTATGCCAAGGGGTTCGGTTGGGCGGCGGAGCTGAACCTTCAGGACGTGTATCGCAAACTGTTCGAGGGCGAGCGCGGCCTGGGCTATCCCAAGGAACGTGCGGAGATCATGCGCAAGAACCGAGGCGTGCTGCGCGATCTGAAGGCCGCATCCTGCAAGGACATGCTGACCGTGCTGAAGGAGATGGATCAGGACTTGCTGAAAGCCGCGATCGCGGGCGAGCGGTTTTCCGAATACTTCTTCGCCAACGCTACGGACGAAGGTATTCGTGATTATCTGAAGGGCGTTCTAAGCGGCGCGAAGGCTTTGGAGCCCGCATAAGGCCAAGGCTCGGCCGGCGCGTGAACTGCGCCGGCCGCCTCTGGGAAAGGCTTTTTCAAGCCGCAGGAATAGCGGATTTCCGCACCACGAGAGCAGGTCGGACTTCCGGCTGCTTCAACTGTGCCGCGTCCACGCCGCGCATGGGCGCCAGAAGCTTCTCGGCCGCCATGCGGCCCATGTCGCGAATCGGCAGGCGGACGGAGGTCAGGTTCGGCCAGACCCGCGCGGCCATGGGCAGATCGTCGAACCCGACGATCGAAAGGTCGCGCGGCAGCTCCAGCCCCCGCTCGCGGGCCGCCTGCATGATCCCGATCGCCATGTCGTCGTTGAGGGTGAAGATGGCGCTGGGCGGGTGGGCCAAGGAAAGCAGGGCGTGGCCGGCTTCAACACCTGATTCAAACGTATAGGCGCCCTTGAAGTCGTATTCGGGCGCCAGTGGAATCCCGCGCGCCGACAGGGCGTCGATAAAGCCCTTGCTTCGCACCGCCGACGATCGGAACAGGTCCGGCCCGCGAACCAGACCGATCCGCCGGTGGCCCAGGTCGGCAAGGTGATTCGCCGCCTCAGCCGCCCCTATCCCGTCGTTCGTCACCACCATCGACGCCGGCTCGTCCAGGGCTACCGAGGCGATACGGACATAGGGGCAATCCAGTTCGCGCAACAGCGCGATGACCGCCTCGTCCTCAGACACCGAAGGGGGCATGATGACGCCATAGAGCCTTTGCCGCTCCACGAAGCCTCGGATGTCCTCAAGCAGAGTAGGGGAGTTGCGGTTGCAAGGATGGACGACAAGTTCCAACCCCGAACCCTTCAGGGCGTCCAGCACGCCTTGCTGCATATTGACGACATAGGTCGGGCTGGGGTTGTCGTAGATCAGGCCGATCAGGAAAGAGCGGCGGAACGCCAGCCCGCGCGCCTGGGGATCGGGCGTAAAGCCCAACGCCTTGATGACCGCATTGACCCGTTCCCGCGTGTCCTGGCGCACGAACGGCGACTGGTTGATCACGCGCGAAACGGTCTTTTTGGACACTTCCGCCACGCGGGCGACGTCGTTGATGGTGGCCCGCTTAGCCGTCTTGCCGGGGCGCGGATCGTCTTGAGCCAAGGTGCGGCTCCTTCCTTCTTGTCGAGCTTCAGCCATAACGCCGACTCGCGCCGGACGCTACAAACCTCTTCAAAGCGCATTGACACCGGTTTCCTCCCTCGCTCTTATCGCGGCCTGTTTGCGAGGCCTTACCTTGATCCGCACCTATTCATTCGTGAGCGTCGCGTCATGAGCGCGACGCCGATCGCCGAAATCGGGACGGCCTCTGTCGCCGCAGAGCCGGATCAGATCGCGGCGCGCTTCGTGGCGGCGCGGCTCGCCTGCCGCGCCACGCCGGATTATCCAGGCCGGATTCCCGAAAACATGGTCCAGGCCTATGCGATCCAGTCCGCCGCCATAGAGCGGTTTCCCGACAAGGTCGTCGGATGGAAGGTCGGCGGGGTGCCGCCTTCACAGCAGCCGGAGCTGGGGATTCACCGACTGGCCGGCGCCATCTTTGCACGCAATGTTTGGGCGAACGTTGAAGGCGCTGCGACGGCGTTGCCGGAGATCGAGGGCGGCTTTGCAGCCGTCGAGTCCGAGTTCATCGCCCGCATCGGTCATGATCTGGACCCCGACAAGACGGATTGGAGCTTGGCGGACGCCGTCGCGGCGATCGACAAGATCTTCGTGGGCGTCGAACTGGCGGGCAGCCCCTTGTCGGCGATCAATGACCTGGGCTCCGCAGTCGTCGCCTCAGACTTCGGCAACAACGGCGGCCTGATCATCGGGCCTGAATTGGCGGATTGGCGCGAGCGGCTGGAGGCGATCGAGGTCGAAACCTTCGTCAACGGCGAGAGCGTCGGCGTCGGCGGTTCTGCGTCGCTTCAGGGCGGCGCAATGGAGTCCGTCCGTTTCTTGGCCGAGCATTGCGCCCGATGGGGCCGACCGCTGAAGGCCGGCATGTTGATCTCCACCGGCGCCGTTACCGGCGTACACCGGGTCCATGCAGGGGATCAGGCCGTATGCGTGTTCAGGGGCGTTGCCGAACTCCATTGCTCGGTCGTGAGGGCTGAAGCGCAGTAATCTTCTTAAACACGTCAACCTGGCCGCCGTTGAGGGACGAGAGAGCCGGGACGCGTGAGGAACCATCAGGAACGGGAATAATCATGACCGACGCGTCAAGCGCAGGACCGATTGAGATCAAGGCGCCGTCGCCGGGCAAGTATCGGTGGATCATCATGTGGCTGCTGTTTGCAGCCATGGTCATCAACTATGTCGATCGCCAGATGATCGGCTTCTTGAAGCCCATGCTGTCAACCGAGTTCGGTTGGTCGGAGACCGACTACGCCGACATCGTCTTCTGGTTCCAGGCCTCCTACGCCGTGGCCTATCTGCTCTGGGGCCGGATCATGGACCGCGTCGGCGCACGCTGGGGCTTGGGCGTGGCATTCGGCATCTGGCAGATCGGCCACATCCTGCACGGTGCGGCGCGGGATCTGTCGCACTTCATGATGGCGCGCATGCTCCTGGGCGTCGGCGAGGCCGGCGGATTCCCTGGAGGCATCAAGGCCGTCGCCGAGTGGTTCCCCAAGAAGGAACGCGCCCTGGCGACGGGCCTGTTCAACGCGGGCACCAATATCGGCGCCATTGTCACGCCCCTGATCGTTCCGGGTCTGGTTCTGGCCTTCGGCTGGCAACTGGCCTTCGTCATCACCGGCCTGCTGGGCCTAATCTGGCTGCCGATCTGGCTTTTGGTCTATCGCCGGCCGCGCGAACAGAAGCGGCTGTCGGCCGCCGAGCTGGCCTATATCGAGCAGGATCCTGCCGATGTCGTTGAAAAGGTCAAATGGACCAAACTGTTGGGCGTTAAGGAGACCTGGGCCTACGCCCTGGGCAAGTTCCTGATCGATCCCATCTGGTGGATGTTCCTGTTCTGGCTGCCGGACTTCCTCGGCAAAACCTACGGGCTTGATCTGAAATCCTTCGGCCCCCCGCTGGTCGCCATCTACCTGTTGTCGGACGTGGGATCGGTCGGCGGCGGCTGGCTGTCGTCTCGCTTCATGCACCGCGGCATGAGCGTCAATAGGGCCCGCAAGATCACCATGCTGATCTGCGCCCTGTGCGCCGTCCCGGTCGCTTTCGCCGCCATGGCGTCCAACCTCTGGGTGGCGGTCGGCATCATCGGTTTGGCCACTGCGGCCCACCAGGGCTTTTCGGCCAATCTCTACGCCCTGCCGGGCGACGTCTTCCCGCGCTCGGCGGTCGGTTCGGTCGTCGGGATCGGGGGCATGTTGGGGGCCATCGGCGGCATGGCGATGGCGAAGTACGCCGGCTATGTGCTGGAGCAGATCGGCACCTATACGCCGATCTTCATCGTGGCGGCTTCAGCCTATCTGATCGCCCTGTTGGTGGTGCATCTGCTTTCGCCGAAGTACGCTCCGGCCAAGGTCTGATCAAAGCGCGGCCGGACGATCACTCGTCCGCCCGCTTCTTTTTGGATGAAGAGATGAAGCTGCTTCGAAGACATCTGCTCGGCCTGGTCTTGGCCGCAGGCGGGCTGGCGTTCGGACGACCGGCGGCGGCCGAGGCTTTCTCTGCTGGAGAGCGGCAGGCGGCCGCGCCGCCCGACCCCGACGAAACGATCCGGTTGTGGCCCCGCGGCGCGCCGGGCGCGGAGGGGGTGCGGCTCACGCCGATCGTGCCGGAGCGTTCGACCGATCCGGCTTTTCACGACCGCTACGCCCAGTACACCGATGATCCTATGCTGACAGTCTTTCGGCCGGCACGGCCCAACGGCTCGGCCCTGCTGTTGATCCCGGGCGGCGGCTACCGTTGGGCGGTTCTCGACAAAGAGGGCTACGACGTCGCCCGCGTCTTCGCGGCGACCGGTACGACCTGTTTCGTGCTTCGCTACCGACTTCCGGCGGATGGTTGGGCCGCCGGGCCGGACGCCCCGCTACAGGATGCGCAACGGGCGATGCGGCTGATCCGCTCCCGCGCGGACGTCTATGGAGTGGACCCGGCGCGGATTGGCGTCCTCGGGGCCTCTGCGGGCGGGCATCTCGCAGGATTGCTCAGCGCCAGGCGCGATGAGACCTATCCCGCCATCGACGCCGAAGACGCCGTTTTGCTAAGGCCCGACCTGACGGTCTTGATGTACCCGGTGGCCACCATGGCTGACCCCCACGCCCACCAGGGTTCGCGAACCCATCTGCTGGGCCAGGCTCCTGCAGCGGACCAGATCAGGGCCTATTCTCTGGAGGCGATGGATTGGCGGGACGCCGCGCCGGTTTTCATGCTTCACGCCATGGACGACCTGGCGGTCCCGGTCGAGAACAGCCTTCAACTGTTGAGCACGCTGAAGGCTGCGGCCGTGCCGACGGAGGCGCACATCTTTCAAGAAGGCGGCCACGGCTTCGGCGTACGTCTGATCCAGGGCCGGCCCGCCCAGGTCTGGCCTGACTTGGTCCGGGCCTGGGCCGGTCGGCTGAACGTGCCGCTCTAGGCGGGTCAGGTTCCGGGCTGGATATAGGGAATGGCGGCGAAGAAGGCGCGCTCGTCGCCCCTGGGATCGTTCGCCATGCGTGGCTCGACATCAAACAGCAGAGTCTGGCGCTGTGGCAGTTCGTAACGGTCCCAGCGCGGCAGGCCCGGGTGGTTCGGATCACCGTCCCGCGCCAAGGCGGCGAACGCCTTTCGCATGGCCGCCGAGACGGTCTCGGCGCCAGGACCGTTCACGCGGGATTCAGGCGAGGCGACGGTTCCGAAGACCAGGGGGATGTCCGCCGTGTGGAAGGCGCCCTTGCGGCCCGAGGCCATGACGCCGGGAAAGTCGAGCTGATAGACCCAGGCGGGCGCTCCGGCCTTGGCGCGTTCCTCGGCCTCGATCACCGCCCCACGCCAGGATCGGCCGGCCGTGGTCGCGGCGATCAACACCTGGTCGGGCGACCAGTCGGGATGCATGCGACGATAGGCGTCGACGACGACCTCAGGCGCGACGTCGATCCGCATGACGGACGGCGTCAATCGACCCGGCAGCGTGTCCCAGGTCAGATTCTGGTTTTTGGGATCGTCGCCCATGAAGCCCAGCGTCTCCTCGCGGGTATTGCCGATGATCATGGGCGTCTTGAGACCCGAGGACGCGGCGTCCGGATAGAAGGGATGTCGGGGCAGGGCGCGGAAATCCAGAACCGGGCCGAAATACAGTCCGCCGAACCCGAGAATCGGGTCCTGCTCCGCCTGGGCTTCGAGCAGGCGTTCCACCGGCAGGGTCGCCGCCTCGGCCGCGCGATCGGGCGTCAGCCCCAGGGCCTTCAACCAGGTCACAGCGCGAGTGGTGGCGTTGATCGGCCCGGACGCCGTGACCTGTTGACCGCTCATGGTGGCGGCGCAGTGGAACAGGCCTTCCGCCGCCGGCATGGCCATCAGGGTGGCGATCTTCGCGCCGCCGCCGGACTGGCCGAACAGCATGATCCGATTGGGATCGCCGCCGAAGGCCGCGATATTGTCGCGAACCCATCTCAGCGCGAGGATCAGGTCAAGCTGACCGAGGTTGCCGGAGTCTTCAAAGCCCGGAACGAGCCGCGCCAGATAGGCGTAGCCGAAGGCGTTGAGGCGATGATTGAGCGTGACCACGACCACATCCTCCTCTGCGGCCAGTCGCGAGCCGTCGTAGAGGGGATGCGAGCCCGAGCCGGTGGCGTAGGCGCCGCCATGGATATAGACCATCACCGGCCGCCGAGCGGCGTCGGCGCCAGGGGTCCAGACATTCAAGAAAAGGCAGTCTTCGCTTTGGTTGGGTTCATCCCCGCGTTGAGGAGCGGCGGCGCCGAACTGGACGGCGAGGACCGGCGTCCGCCAAGGCGCGGGCGGTTCGGGCGGCCGAAATCGCCGTGTCGGGGCTCCGTAGCGAATCCCCTTGAAGACGCTGAGTTCTCCTTCTCGCAGGCCGATGACGGGCCCAGCCGTCGTCGTGACGCGCGGCGCCGACGCGCGCGGCCCTGCCGTCGCCGTTTGCGCTATGACGGCGGCGCTCAAACCCGCCGCTAAGGCCGATCGCCGCGTCATGGACGTCTGTTCTGCGGAACTGCTGGAGAGGGGCTGCTTCAACCTGATGTCCTTCCCTGTCGCCGGTGTTCTGTCGCCCGGTCGGTAATGGTCGGCAAGGCCGCCTTGCCTATGATGCGCGGGCCGCGAAAACCCGTCAGAGGTCCGTCTTGCAATAGAAAGGCGACTGTGCGTACAACAACTATGACACCGGTAGCAGTACTTTGGCAAACCAAAGCTGACACCGGTGTCGTCCGCCAGCAGCGGGCGGCTGAACGGAGGCGATTGATCTCCGAGGGCCATGAACGGGAGGAGAAAGCCAGATGACCCCACGCCAGAAATTCGCCCAACGCGCCCTGACCGCGACCGCATCGCTCGGCGCCTTGACCCTCGCGCTCATGGCGCACGACGCCGCCGCTCAGGCGACCGAGACCGCGCCTCAGCTCCAGAACGCCACTGAGGTTGACGAGATCGTGGTCACCGGTTTTCGGGCCAGCCTTCAGAACGCCCTGAACATCAAGCGGCGCGAGGCGGGCGTGGTGGACGCCATCTCGGCTGAAGACATCGCTGACTTCCCCGACACCAACCTCGCCGAGTCGATCCAGCGCATTCCCGGCGTCTCCATTGACCGCGACGCCGGCGAAGGCCGCACCCTGACCGTCCGGGGTCTAAGTTCGGAGTTCACCCGGACGCGGATCAACGGCATCGAAGCCCAGGCTTCCACCGGGGCGACCGATTCTTCCGGCGGCGTGAACCGAGGGCGGGGCTTCGATTTCAACGTCTTCGCCTCGGAGCTCTTCAACAATATCACGGTGCGCAAGACCTCCTCGGCCGAGGTGGAGGAGGGCTCTTTGGGGGCCACGGTGGACCTTCGGACCAGCCGACCCTTCGACAAGATGGGCTTCCAAGGCGCCCTGTCTGGCCAGTACGGCTACAATGACCTGTCGGAAGACTGGAGCCCCCGCTTCGCGGGCCTGATCTCCAACACCTGGGCCGACGATCAGCTGGGCGCCCTGTTTTCCATCGCCTACAGCGAACGTGAGAGCCTGGAAGAAGGCTTCAGCTCCGTCCGTTGGGGTCCGGCCAGCGCCGACGGGGGTTTCCAGAACGGCAGCGTCCTGCCCAGCCCGGCGAACACCTATCATCCGCGTATTCCGCGCTACGGCAGCCTTGAACATGGTCAAGAGCGGCTCGGCGCGACCCTTTCGCTTCAGGCGCGGCCCGGCAACGGGCCGACCCTGTTCACCCTGGATATGCTCTACTCCAAGTTGGATTCGACCCGCAGCGAGAACTTCCTGCAAGCCTGGTCCCTCAGTCGAGGGGCGGATCAAGGCGGCAAGCCCCAGGTGGATATCGTCGATTTTGCAATCGATCCCGACACCGGCGAGATGACCTATGCCCGGCTCGACGACATGGACATCCGCAGCGAGCAGCGGTTCGACGTCCTGGAGACTGAGTTCAAACAGATGACCTTTGCGGTCGAACACGAGTTCTCGGACCGACTGAGGTTCAACGGCCTGATTGGCCGGGCGGAATCGAGCTTCGGCAATCCGGTGCAGGTCAGCGCCATCATCGACCGACAGAATGTCGACGGCTACTCCTATGATTTCCGGGAAAATCGCAATCTTCCGGCCATCAACTGGGGCTTTGACGTCACCGATCCGGCGCAATGGTCCATCGTCGGCCCGACCGGCGCCCAGCCCCGGTCCGAGCTGCGCTCCAGCGCCAACTTTCAGGACAATGTCTACACCACCGGCGAAGCCAATCTTGCGTTCGAGTTGAGCGAGCGTCTGACCCTGAAGGCGGGCGTCAGCCGCAAGGAATATGAATCAAGCAGCCGGGCCTTTGCGCGGCTGGCGAATGGCGCGCCGGCGCTTCCGGCTGGGGTGACCATGGCGGATGTGACGGATCTGCGGACCGGGTTCGGCAAGAATTTGGACCTGCCCGCCGGGGCGGCGACATCCTGGATCCGTCCGGACCTGGAGGCGCTGCAAACCGTCTGGGATTATCGTTGCAACTGCGACACCGGGGTCGCCGGCGGCGACTTCCGTCTGATCGGGTTGAACGGCAACCCCTCTACCTACGGCAACTGGCGCGAGGTGACGGAGACCGACACGGGCGGCTTCGTTCAGGCGGATTGGAATCTGGAGATCATGGGCCTGCCGGTCCGCGGCAATGTCGGCGTGCGTCAGGTCAAGACCGAGGTCGAAGCCCTGGGCTATTCCAACGTCGGCGGGGTGGCGACGCCGGTGACGGGCCAGAACGAGTATGAAGACACCCTGCCGTCGCTGAACGTCGCGATTGAGCCGATGGAGGACCTGATCGTCCGCTTCGGCGCCGCCAAGGTGATGTCGCGTCCGCCGGTCACCAGCCTTGTTCCGGTCTTCGCGCTGAGCGCGGTCAACGCATCGAGCAACACCGCCTCGCTTGGAAACGTCGAACTGGAGCCCTATCGCGCCAAGACCTATGATCTGTCGGTCGAATATTATTTCGCGCCCGAAGCCCTGCTGTCTTTCGCCTATTTCTACAAGGACATCTCCACCTTCGTGCAGACGACCCAGCAGACCCTGACCTACGGCGAACTGACGGCGCTCAATCCCGTGGCCTTCCCGGCGGTCTCCACCCGGCCGCCCGGTTCGCCCTATGTGTTCAGCACCCCTACCAATACGGAAGGGGGGCCGCTGAAGGGGTTTGAAATCAGCTACCAGCAGACTTTCAGCTTCCTGCCGGGGCCGCTGTCCAACATCGGCGCGCTGCTGAACTACACCCACGTCGAGTCTGAGATCGACTACTGCACCACGGCGAGCTGCACCGTCATCGTGACTGAGGATCTGGTGAACCTGTCGCCCGAGGCTTGGAACGCGACCCTCTACTATGACGACGGCAAGCTGAACGCGCGGGTCTCAGCCGCCTACCGCGACGCCTATTACCAGAATGTCCCGGGTTCAAACGGCGCGGCGGGTCTGATTCCGTTCCAGGGCAAGTCCGAGACGACGACGATCGACGCCTCTGCCTCTTACAATCTGACGGACAGCCTCAGCTTGTCGGTTGAGGGGCTGAATCTGACGGACGAGGAAAACCGTCAGAACCACGGCGACCTAGGCGGATCGCGCGACAGCACCTATGTCTACCATCACACCGGCCGCCAGATTTACATCGGGGCGCGCTACCGCTTCTGATCGACGGGGCTTCCTGTCCATCGTGCGGCCGAACGGGCGATGCTTAGGCATCGCCCGTTTTGCATGAAAGGCCCTGAGTTTGGCCTTCACGCAGCAAGAACCCCGGTCCCGCAAGGCGGAACCGGGATTGGAAGGTCAGATCGGTTGGTGATCAGGCCTTTGCGGCCCGTTGCTTATCCGACGCGCTGCGGGCCAGCTCGCGGTTCATCCACAGGGCGACCAGGGTGCAGATCGCGCCGGACAGCAGATAGGCGCCGGCGGCGATCAGGCCGAACTGGCTGGAGATCCACAGAGCGGCGAGGGGAGCGAACCCGGCCCCGAACAGCCAGGCCAGATCTGACGTCAGGGCCGAGGCCGTGTAGCGGTTGGCCAGGGAGAAGCTGGAGGCCACCGGACCCGAGGCCTGGCCAAATGACAGGCCCAGCAGGATGAAGCCGGAAATCATGAAGGTCAGCTCGCCGATCGCGCCGCCGTTCAGCAGTTGAGGCGCAAAGCCCGAGAAGGCGGCGATGCCGGCGGCTGTGATCGCCAGCAGGGTCCGGCGGCCGTAACGGTCAGCCAGAAGACCCGAGGCCAGGATGGACAGAAGACCGAAGGCGGCGCCGACCATTTCGATCAGCAGGAAGCGCACCGGCGTCTCCTGCGTGAACAGGAAGACCCAGGACAGGGGGAAGACGGTGACCATGTGGAACATGGCGAAGCTGGCCAGGGGCGCGAAGGCGCCGATGGCGATGCGCGGACCCTCGGCCTTAACAGCGGTGTGGACCGGCACCGGCTGAAGTTCGCGCGTCTCGAACAGCTTCTGGAAGCTGGGGGTGACGACGATCCGAAGCCGCGCGAACAGGGCCACGACGTTGATCGCGAAGGCGACGAAGAACGGATAGCGCCAACCCCAATCCAGGAAGTCGGCGGCCGACAGGGTGTTCAGGAAGAAGGCGAACAGGGCGGAGGCCACGATCAATCCGATCGGGGCGCCCAACTGCGGGATCATGGCGTACCAGCCGCGCCGGTTCTCCGGCGCGTTCAGGGCCAGAAGCGACGCCAGCCCGTCCCAGGCGCCGCCTAGGGCGACGCCCTGGCCGATGCGGAAGACGGCCAGCAGGACGGCCGCAGCGATGCCGATCGTCTCGTAGCCCGGCAAGAAGGCGACCGCGACGGTCGAAGTGCCCAGAAGGAACAGAGCGGTCGTCAGCTTGGCGCCGCGCCCGAACTTCTGGTCGATGGCGATGAAGAGGGCGGTGCCGAGAGGCCGCGCCAGGAAGGCCAGGGCGAACACGGCGAAGGACAGCAGGGTGCCGCCGATCGGACCCGCAAAGGGAAAGATCAATTGCGGGAACACCACGACAGAGGCGATGGCGTAGACGAAGAAGTCGAAGAACTCCGACGTGCGGCCGATGATCACACCAATGGCGATCTCCCCGGCGTCCACCTTGCCATGGCTATGGTCATGACGGGCATGGAGGGCGGCGGCGTCGCGTTCCAGCGACTCTGACGAGGGGGTCGTCGAGGCGGACATGGGCTGGCATCGCTCCGTAAAACGGGTAAAATTGGAAGATCACGGCTCAGACGCCGTATTATGACCGCGCGCCCTTTGCGATGAAAGGCGGTCCGAGGGGATAGGACAGATTGTCCAATGTCGTTCCGCATCGAAGCTGACTATCGGGCCGAATTCGAACGCCAACCGTCGCGACTCCTCCCCCTTGTCCGACGTTTTCCGATTGGAGCCGTCTTGCGCCTTCTGCGCCTACTTCTGCTCGCGCCCCTGGCAGCCGCGCTGTCGGCCTGCGACCTGGTCGTCCTGAAACCTGCAGGCGACGTCGCCCAGCAGCAGGGCGACCTGTTGATGGTGTCGACCCTGCTGATGCTGCTGATCATCGTGCCGGTGATGGCTCTGATCGTCTTCTTCGCCTGGAAGTACCGGGCGTCGAACAAGGAGGCCGAATATCAGCCCGACTGGGACCACTCGACCCATCTGGAAGTCGTAATCTGGGCGGCGCCGCTGCTGATCATCATCTGCCTGGGCGCCCTGACCTGGGCGGGCACGCACCTCCTGGACCCCTATCGCCCGATCGACCGGATCAAGCCGGGGCAGGCCGTGGCGGAAAACGTCGAGCCCCTGCAGGTCAATGTGGTGGCCCTGGATTGGAAGTGGCTGTTCATCTATCCGCAGTACGGGGTGGCGACGGTCAATGAACTGGCTGCGCCGGTGGATCGTCCGATCCGGTTCCACATCACCTCCTCCTCGGTGATGAACTCCTTCTATATTCCGGCCCTGGCGGGTCAGATCTACGCCATGCCCGGCATGGAGACCAAGCTGCACGCCGTGATCAACCGGCCCGGCGACTACGAGGGCTTTTCGGCCAACTATTCGGGCGACGGCTTCTCGCACATGCGTTTCGTCTTCCACGGGGTCGATCAGGCCGGGTTCGACGGCTGGATCGCCGGCGTGCGGCGCGGCGGTCAGGCCTTGGACCGCGAGCGTTATCTGGAACTGGAAAAGCCCAGCGAGAAGGTCCCGGCCCTCTATTTCGCCAATGTCGAAGGCGGACTGTGGGACGCCATCCTCAATATGTGTGTCGAGCCCGGCAAGATGTGCATGGGCGAGATGATGCAGATCGACCGCAAGGGCGGCCTCACCATGGCTTCGGTGCGCAACACCATGCCGCTGGTCTACGACAAATACGCCGGCCGCGGGAAGAACGCCGCCGTCTTCGGCTCCGACGACAGCTATGTGATGACCATCTGCACCCCCTTGCAGGCCGAGGCGGCCGCCGCAGAGCGTATTCGCCGCGCTGAATTGGATTCGGTCAGCGCCCCGGTCAGCCTGGCTCCTTTGATGGGGCAGGGCCTGTCGCTTCAGGGACAGCCGATGGCGGCGCTGTCCCGATCACAACAATCGACGGGGGCGGTTTCGACCGACGTCCGTTCCGCCCCCAACGCTTGAGCGAACACAGTCGATGAACGCTGACACCCTCATTCCCCTTATCTTCGGGCGGCTGACGCTCGAGGCCCTGCCGCACGAGCCCATCGTGCTGGCGACCATGGTCGTCGTCGTGCTCGGCGGGGCCGCCCTGGTCGGCGCCCTGACCTATTTCAAACTGTGGGGCTATCTCTGGAAGGAGTGGTTCACCACCGTGGACCACAAGAAGATCGGGATCATGTACATGATCCTGGGTCTGATCATGTTCGTGCGCGGCTTCGCCGACGCCATCATGATGCGCCTGCAACAGGCCATGGCCTTCGGCGGATCCGAGGGCTATCTGAACGCCCACCATTATGACCAGATTTTCACCGCCCACGGCGTGATCATGATCTTCTTCGTGGCCATGCCGCTGGTGACGGGCATCATGAACTATGTCGTGCCGCTCCAAATCGGCGCGCGCGACGTGTCCTTCCCCTTCCTGAACAACTTCAGCTTCTGGATGACGACGGCCGGCGCCGTCATCGTAATGGCCTCGCTCTTCGTCGGCGAGTTCGCCCGGACGGGCTGGCTGGCCTATCCGCCGCTGTCGGGGATCGGCTATAGCCCCGGCGTCGGCGTCGACTACTATATCTGGGCGCTTCAGATCGCGGGGGTGGGGACCACCCTGTCCGGCATCAACCTGATCGCCACCATCGTGAAGATGCGCGCGCCCGGCATGGGCATGATGAAGATGCCCGTCTTCACCTGGACTTCGCTGTGCACCAACGTGCTGATCGTGGCGTCCTTCCCGGTCCTGACCGCCGTCCTGGCCCTGCTGACGCTGGACCGTTACGTCGGCACCAACTTCTTCACGAACGACTTCGGCGGCAATCCGATGATGTACGTGAACCTGATCTGGATCTGGGGTCACCCGGAGGTCTACATCCTGATCCTGCCGCTGTTCGGGGTCTTCTCGGAGATCGCCTCGACCTTCTCGGGCAAGAAGCTGTTCGGCTACACCTCCATGGTCTACGCCACGGTCGTCATCACCATCCTGTCTTACCTGGTGTGGCTGCACCACTTCTTCACCATGGGCTCAGGCGCCTCGGTGAACTCCTTCTTCGGCATCACCACGATGATCATCTCGATCCCGACGGGCGCGAAGATCTTCAACTGGCTGTTCACCATGTATCGTGGCCGCATTCGTTTCGAACTGCCGATGATGTGGCTGGTCGCCTTCATGCTGACCTTCGTCATCGGCGGTATGACGGGCGTGCTGCTGGCGGTGCCGCCGGCCGACTTCGTGCTGCACAACTCGCTGTTCCTGATCGCCCACTTCCACAACGTCATCATTGGCGGCGTGTTGTTCGGCCTGTTCGCCGCCATCAACTTCTGGTGGCCCAAGGCCTTCGGCTTCAAGCTGGACAAGTTCTGGGGGATGGTCAGCTTCTGTTGCTGGGTGCCCGGCTTCTGGCTGGCCTTCGCGCCCCTGTACGTTCTGGGTCTGATGGGCGTGACGCGCCGGATGCGCGTGTTCGACGATCCGTCGCTGCAGATCTGGTTCGTGATCGCGGCCATCGGCGCGGGCGTCATCGCCCTGGGCATCGCCGCCATGTTCATCCAGTTCGCGGTGTCGATCATCAATCGCGACAAGCTGCGCGACACGACCGGCGACCCTTGGGGCGGCCGAACGCTGGAATGGGCGACCTCTTCGCCGCCGCCGGCCTATAACTTCGCCTCCACCCCCGTCGTCCATGACGCCGACGCCTGGTGGGACATGAAGAAGAAGAAGTATCAGCGCCCGCTGAGCGGCTACAAGGCCATTCACATGCCCTCGAACACGGGCGCCGGCGTCATCATCTCCGGCCTGTGCCTGGTGATGGGCCTGGCCCTGGTCTGGTACATCTGGTGGCTGGCGGCGCTCAGCTTCCTGGGCGTGCTGGCGGTCTCGATCGCCCATACTTTCAACTACAAGCGCGACTACTACATCCCTGCGGATGAGGTCCGCGCGACCGAAGAGGCGCGCACCCGCCTCCTGGCCGGAACGGAGGGCTGATCCATGAGCGCGACGGCGATCAAGATCGACGACCCGAACGTCTTCCACCTGGAAGAGGAGCCGCATCACGAGGAAGGCTCCAGCACCATGCTGGGCTTCTGGCTCTATCTGATGAGCGACTGCCTCATCTTCGCGATGCTGTTCGCCGTGTTCGGCGTCGTGGGGGGCAACTATGCCGCAGGTCCCGGACCGAAGGAGCTGTTCGACCTGGAGCTGGTGGCGGTCAACACCGCCATGCTGCTGTTCTCGTCGATCACCTACGGCTTCGCCATGCTGGCGATGGACAAGAACAAGACGCGCCAGACGCTGATCTGGCTCGCCGTCACTGGCCTGTTTGGTCTGGCCTTCCTGGGGATCGAGCTCTACGAGTTCGCCCACCTGATCCATGAAGGCGCGACGCCGCAACGCAGCGCCTTCCTGTCGGCCTTCTTCACCCTAGTCGGCACCCACGGCCTGCACGTGACCTTCGGCATCATCTGGCTGGTGACGCTGATGGTCCAGGTCAGCTGGAAGGGGCTGATCCCCGCCAACAAGCGCCGCCTGATGTGCCTGTCGATGTTCTGGCACTTCCTCGACGTCATCTGGATCGGCGTCTTCACCTTCGTCTATCTGCTGGGCATGGTTCGATGAGCGCCGACAAGAACGACCACTCGCCGGAGTCCCACGACACCGACCACCTGGGCCACGAGGGGCATAATCACGGCTCCTTCAAGAGCTATCTCATCGGGTTTGTGTTGTCGGTGATCCTGACGGCCATCCCCTTCTGGCTGGTCATGACCGGGGTCCTGCCGACCCAGGCCACCGCCCTGATCGTCATGGCCTTCGCCGTGGTGCAGATCGTGGTGCACATGATCTACTTCCTGCACATGAATTCGAAGTCCGAAGGGGGCTGGACCATGCTGGCCCTGATCTTCACGATCATCGTCGTGGTCATCGCCCTGTCGGGCTCGCTGTGGGTCATGTATCATTTGAACACCAATATGATGCCCTCCACCCATGACATGAGCCAGATGTCCTCCTGAGAGGACGGCTAGGAGACCGCCATCCAGGCCCGGCAGTCCATCGCGCGGCGTACTTCCCCGGTTCTCCTCTGGGCCGGGCTGGGGGCGGCCCTGCTGTTCGCCGGCTTCGTCGCCCTTGGCGTCTGGCAGCTCGAGCGGCTGAGGTGGAAGACCGAGCTGATCGCACAGGTGGACGCCCGGGTTCACGCCGCCCCTCAGCCGGCGCCGGGCCCCGCCGCCTGGGCGACGCTGTCTCAGGCCAATGATCAGTACCGACGGGTCATGGTCCGCGGCGTGTTCGATCATGGCCGCGAGACCCTGGTTCAGGCGGTGACCGACTATGGCGCCGGCTTCTGGGTTCTGACGCCGCTGCGAACGACGCAAGGCTTCACCGTTCTGGTCAACCGGGGCTTCGTTACCCCCGAGAGGCGCGCGCCCGAGACTCGAAGCGGCGCGCAGGTGGGCGGTCCGCAGACCGTCGTGGGTCTTTTGCGCGTCACCGAGCCCGGAGGCGGCTTTCTTCGCGCCAATGATCCCGGCGCGGGGCGCTGGTATTCGCGCGACGTCGCGGCCATTGCGGCGGCGCGCGGCCTGTCGAACGCCGCACCCTATTTCATCGACGCCGACGCCCGACCGAACCCGGACGGATGGCCGCGCGGCGGATTGACCGTTATCGCCTTTCCGAACTCTCATCTCGTCTACGCCCTCACCTGGTTCGGCATGGCCTTGCTGACCCTGGTCGGATACGGCGTGTTGGCGCGCGAAACGCGACGCCGACGGGCGGCGCCATGAACTCGGTCTTGCAGCGCCTGTTCGGAATGGGCGACTGGCGCGAGACGGCGGTGTCTCAGGAAGCCGTAAACCGCCGCAATCTTCGCCTTCTGGTGCAGTTGCGATGGCTGGCCGTGGCGGGACAGATCGCCACCATCCTGATCGTCCACTTCCTCATGGATATTCGGGTTCCGATCGGCTGGCTGCTGATCGCCCCGGCCGGTCTGGTGGTGGTGAACCTGATCAGCATTCCATTGACCCAGAGGCGCGACGCCATATCCGATCAGGAACTGATGCTGGCGCTTCTCGCCGACGTCGCCGCCCTGACATGGCAACTCTTCCTGACGGGAGGCGCGGCCAATCCATTCGTGGCCCTCTATCTGTTGCAGGTGGTCCTGGGCGCCGTGCTTCTGGCGCCGGCCTACGCCTGGTCGCTGATCGTCGTGACCAGCCTGTGTTTCGGCGGGCTTGGCCTGTTCAACCGGCCGCTCGACCTTCCCGCAGAGCATGGCGGGGGCTTAAGCCTCTATCTCGCGGGTGGGCTGATCTGTTTTCTGCTAATGGCGGTTTTGCTGGTCCTGTTCATCACCCGGATCACCGAGAACCTGAGAGCCAGAGACGCCTATCTGGCGGACATCCGACAGCAGGCGACCGAGCAGGACCACATCGTCCGCATGGGCCTGCTCGCCTCCGGCGCAGCCCATGAACTCGGGACGCCCCTGGCCTCCCTTTCTGTCATCCTCAGCGACTGGCGTCGCATGCCGCTCCTGAAGGCCAACGCTGATCTGATCCAGGACATGCAGGTGATGCAGGCCGAGGTCGAGCGCTGCAAATCCATTGTGACCGGCATTCTGATGTCGGCCGGAGAGGCGAGGGGACAGGCGCCGACCCAAACTACCCTGGTGCGATTTCTGCGCGAGGTCGCCGACGGCTGGGGCGCGCGGGACAGCCGCGTGAAGGTGGAGCTGACGCCGTGGAACGGACTCGATCCACGGATCATCGCCGACCCGGCCCTGCGACAGGTTCTGAGCGTCCTGTTCGACAATTCGGTCGAGGCGGGCGCCCGGCGGGTCATCGTCACGCCCACGGTGACCGAAGGCTGTTTGCAGGTCACGCTGCGGGACAATGGGCCGGGCTTCCCCGCCACGGTTCTTGAGCGGCTGGGCAAGCCCTATAATACGACGAAGGATCGCCCTGGCGCGGGCCTGGGCCTGTTTCTGCTGGTCAATGTGATCCGCTCCCTCGGCGGCGTGGTCGAAGCGTCCAATCCCGCCGCAGGCGGGGGAGAGGTGCGGCTGACCGTCCCGATCGACGTCCTGGCGCCGGAGGATAATTCTGCTGGAGAACTTCCATGAGCGATGAAGCCCCCGTGCTGTTGATCGTCGAGGACGACGAGTCCTTTTCGCGCACCCTGCGGAAATCCTTCGAGCGTCGCGGCTACACTGTCGTCAGCGCCGACGGCCCCGACCAGATGGGCGAGGTTTTGAAGACGCATCGGCCCGGCTTCGCCGTAGTGGATCTGAAACTGGGGGGCGCCTCGGGCCTGGCCTGCGTCTCCACCCTGCATGCGCTGGACCCCGAGATGAACATCGTCGTCCTGACCGGCTTCGCCAGTATCGCGACGGCGGTGGAGGCCATCAAACTGGGCGCCCGTCACTACTTGGCCAAGCCGGCCAGCACCGACGACATCGAGGCCGCCTTCGGCAAGTCCGCAGGCGACGCCGATACGCCGCTGACTACTCGTCCCACCTCCATCAAGACTCTGGAATGGGAACGCATTCACGAGACCCTGGCTGAAACCGACTTCAACATCTCAGAGGCCGCCCGCCGCCTGGGCATGCACCGCCGCACGCTGGCGCGAAAGCTGGAGAAGCGCCGCGTCACCTGATCGACAGGCTGAGGTCGTCGTCGCATGCCAAAGGCGGCGGTGAGCGATCGGATGTGGAGGGAAGGGGGCGCCGCCGATCGCGTCGGCGACTAATCCCGAGTGGCTCCGCGGGTAGGATTCGAACCTACGACCAGCCGATTAACAGTCGGCTGCTCTACCACTGAGCTACCGCGGAACTGCTCGGGAGGCGGGCCTATAGCAGCGGCCGTTCGATTCGTGCAATGGGGAAAATGACGAATGCGCACGATCTCCATCCATGACCCTGACGATCCGAGGATCGCCGGCTTTCGCCACATCCGCGAACGCGACCTGACCGGCCGCGAAGGGCTGTTCGTGGCCGAGGGCGAGGTGGTTTTGCGCGTTCTAGCCTCCGCCGCTTCACGCTGCCGTCCACGCGCGATCCTGTTGGCGCAGAAGCGCGTCGAGGCGCTGGCGGACATCATCGCGACCCTTCCGGCCGACGTCCCCGTCTATGCGGCGTCCCAGATGGTGCTCGACGGGATCGCGGGCTTCGCCCTGCACCGCGGCATCCTGGCCCTGGGGGAGAAGCCGGCGGCGGCTTCCGTCGAGGCCCTGCTGTGCGACGTGCGAGCAGATGATGTGTTCGTCGTGGCCTGCGGCGTCGGCAATCACGACAATATGGGCGGCCTGTTCCGCAATGCGGCCGCCTTTGGCGCGCGGGCGGTTCTTCTGGACGACCTCTGTTGCGACCCCTTCTATCGCAAGGCCATTCGGGTTTCCGTCGGGGCCGTGCTGCGAACCCCATTCGCCGTGGGAACCAGGGCGTCAGCCTTGGTCGAGGCGCTTCGAGCGGCCGGCGTCGAGGTGCTGGCGCTGACGCCCTCGGCGACCGAGCGATTGGCCGACTATCGTCGCAGCGGACCGGTGGCCGTCGTGTTGGGATCCGAAGGGCCGGGCCTGCCCCCAGAGGTGATCGGTCGATGCCGGGCGGTCGGCGTTCCCATGGCGGGCGGCTTTGATTCGCTGAATGTCGCGGCGACCAGCGCCCTGGCTCTGTATCAGATGACATCGAACGGAGATCACCCAGAGTTTAAGCGTTAACCTTCTATTCACCTTGCGTGTCGAACGAAGTTGTGGCGACCATCGGCCTGCTGGGGGGGCTGATCATGAATCTTCTGTACTTTCTGAACAGGAACGCCAGGGTCGCTCTGGCTATCGCCTTGGGTGTCGCCGCCTTGGGCGCGGCCGGTGCGATCGGGTGGATCACCGCACCGGTCTGATTCGGATCGGCGGCTGAGACAAAAGGGGCGCGAACCGTGCGGTTCGCGCCCCTTTTCAGTGCAGCGTCTCTTCGCGATGGAGGCCTGACCGGGAATCGAACCCGGGTGCAAGGATTTGCAGTCCTCTGCGTCACCACTCCGCCATCAGGCCGCTGTGATCCCCGATCACTCGGGGGCGGTCATCGCGAGGGGCGTTCGCTATCAGATCGGATTGTCCGCTGCAACGCACGGAACTATAAGCACGCGATAATTCCTCTCCCCCTCCCGTTTGAAGGCTGACCACAGATGGATTTCACTGCCGAGCGCAAGGCCATGGTCGATTCCCAGGTTCGCGTGAACGATGTCACCAGCCATGAGATCCACAAGGCGATGATGGCGGTGCCGCGCGAGAACTATTGCGCGCCAGACCGGATCTTCGCCGCCTATTCGGATGCTGAGGTCGAGATCGCGGCCGACCGTCGATTGATGCCGGCGCGGGATTTGTCGAAACTGCTTCAGGCCGCCGACGCCCGCGAGGGCGAAAAGGCCCTGGCCATAGCGGCGCCCTATGCTGCGGCGGTGCTAGCGCGCATGGGCTTGACGGTGACGGCTCAGGAAGCCGAACAGGCGGTGTTCGACGTTGTCGGGGCGCCTTTGGAGGTGGAAGGCGTCGCGACGGCCCTGGCCCCGCTGAGCCGACCGGTCGGCGAGGGCTGGGATCTGATCGTCTGCGAAGGCGGCGTCGCCGCCCTGCCGGACGCCTGGGGCGCCGCCCTGCGGATCGGCGGTCGGATGGTTCTGGTCGAGCGTCGTGGCGCTATCGGCAAGGCGGCCCTCTACACCAAGGGCCGAGAAGGGCTGTCTCGCCGCGAACTGTTCGATTCGTCGCCGGCCCTCCTGGCGGAACTGACGCCGGCGCCCAGTTTCGCCCTGTGAAACCGACGGTAAGCCCGGGTGCAGCCTGGACTCGGCGGTGAGCGTGAAAAAAACTTAACTGGCGTGGAACGGGCGGAAGCCGCAGTTACGCTGAAGAACATCGGACGCTCGCGGGGGCGTCAGGCAAGGACGGACAATGTTGAAACGCTCGCGTACCCTGGCTTCGGCCGCTGTGGTTGCTCTCGTGACCGGACTGGGCGCGCCCGCCTGGGCTGAAACCCTCCAGGATGCGATCGCCCTGGCCTATCGCACCAATCCGAACCTGCTGGCGCAACGCGCCAACCAGCGGGCTTTGGACGAGACGGTCGTTCAGGCGCGGTCGGGCCTGCGGCCGACGCTCAGCGGTTCGGTGGGGGCCAGCTACACCCGCAACGACTTTCCGACCGTGACCCAGTTTGTCGACACCAACAATGACGGCGTGCCCGACACCCAGGTCTCCAGCTCGTCGAGCGAGAGCGACGGCGCCACGGCCGGGGTCAGCCTGTCCCAGAACATCTGGACGGCGGGACGCAGCGCCCTAGCGATCGACCAGGCCCGCGCCGGGGTGTTGGCGGGCCGGGAGACCCTGCGCGGTACCGAACAGTCGGTCATGCTGGCGGTGATCCAGGCCTATGTGAACGTCACCCGCGACATGGAGATCCTGCGTATTCGCGAGGAGAATCTGTCGGTTCTTCAGCGCCAGCTGGAAGAGACCAGCGCACGGTTCGAGGTGGGGGAGATCACCCGCACCGACGTGGCCCAGGCCGAAGCCTCCCTGGCTCAGTCGCAGGCCGACCTGGCCAGCGCGCGGGCGCAACTGTCGACCTCGCGCGCCGCTTATGCCGCCGTGGTGGGCCAGTCGCCGACCGACCTGGAGGCCGCCCCCGTCCTGCCGACGATTCCGGCCGATTTCGACGCCGCCATGGAGGTGGCCCTGGCGCGCAACCCCGGTCTTCTGGCGGCGCAATACCGGCTTCAGCAGGCCGAGGCGGCGGTGGCGGCGGCGCGCGCCGAATATCTGCCTTCCATTCGTGCGACAGCCTCCTACGGCGGTACGGCGACCGACCTCAGCAATCTGGATGAGCTGGCGGATCGCCGCAGCTTTACGGCCGGCGCCACCCTGTCGGTGCCGCTGTTCACCGGCGGCCTGAACCGTTCGCGGGTCGCCCAGTCCCTGGAACAGGCCAACGCCGCCCAGATCGCCATCGAGGCCGAACGGCGCACCATCCTGCAGAACGTCAGTTCCGCCTACGCCCAGGTTCTGTCCACACGGGCGAACGTCACCGCGGGGAACGAGGCGGTTCGCGCCGCCTCCGTCGCCGCCGAGGGCGTGCGGCAGGAGGCCCAGGTGGGCCTTCGCACCACTCTGGACGTGCTGAACCAGGAAGTGGCTCTGCGCTCGGCCCAGACCGCCCTGGCCAGTGCCCGCGCCGCCGAATATGTCGCCCGCGCCTCGCTGCTGTCGGCCATGGGACAGTTGGAAGGGCCTGCCTTGAACCCGACGCTGGAAGCCTATGACGCCAAGGCCAACTACGACCGCGTGCGCAATCGCGGGGCCTTGCCCTGGGACGGCGTGATCGAGGCGCTGGACCGGGTGGCCTCGCCGCCCGTCGTGGACGCTGACGATGCGCCCGACGCCGCGATCGACGCCCAGCTGAAAAGCGAAGTTGTCGAGACGGCGCCGCAGAATTGAGCCTCTGATCAGCCTTCAAGCCTAAAACGCCCGTTGATTCCGGCGGGCGTTGGTGCGACGACAAACGGGCGGCCGGGGGGATCAGCAGTCTTTTCGGGGCGTGTCGCGACGTCTGGCGTCGTGTCTCAGTTTGTTCCAGGTCTCTCCAAGGTTTAGCCATGACCGATCAGCCCGCGCAGGAACCGACCATGGAGGAGATCCTGGCGTCTATTCGCCGGATCATCTCCGAAGACGAGGCGCCGGCGGAAACCCCCGCTGCTGCGGCGGCGGAGCCGCAAGCCGCCCCCGAACCGGAACCCCAGCCGGAGCCTGAGCCGGAACCGGCCGAGACCATCTTCGCCGCCCAGCCGGAGCCGGTCGCCGATGCCGAGCCCCAGCCAGCGGCTGCGGAAGAAGACGTTCTCGAGCTGACCGAGCTTTATGAAGCGCCGCCTGCCGCCGAGAGCATCGGCGATCTGGATGTGGTCGAAGCCGTTGAAGAGGCCCCTGCCGCGATGGAGCCGGCGCCTGCGGCGTCCAGCGGCTATGATGCCCTGGTTGGCGAAAGCGCCGCCGCCAGCGCCGCCTCGGCCTTTGCGGGCTTGGCGGCCAGCTTCAAGAAGCCGGAGGCCGCGCCTGCGCCGGCGGGAGGCGACATGAGCTTCGTCAGCGGCAATACGGTCGAGGCGATGGTGGCGGAAATGCTGCGTCCGCTGCTCAAGGACTGGCTGGACAACAATCTGCCGGGGATCGTCCAGGCGGCGGTACAGAGGGAAGTCGAACGCATCGCGCGCAGCGCCTAGCCCTTCGCTTCACCTCAGACTATCGAGGGGCGGCTCCTGAAGGGGCCGCCCTTTGTCATTCAAGGCCGCGCCCTGGCCGCACGACAACGATCAAAGAAGACCCATGCTCGAAAAGACCTTCGAACCCCAGGCCGCCGAACCCCGCCTGTACGCCCAGTGGGAAGATAGCGGCCTGTTCGCGCCCCGCGCGGAAGGGGCCGAGGGCGCCTATTCGATCGTCATTCCGCCGCCGAACGTGACGGGCAGCCTGCACATCGGCCATGCGCTGAACAATACGCTTCAGGACATCCTGGCCCGCTATCACCGGATGAAGGGCAAGGCGGTGCTGTGGCTGCCGGGTACGGACCACGCCGGCATCGCCACCCAGATGGTGGTCGAGCGCCAGCTGGCCGCCGCCGGAAATGTCGGGCGGCGCGACATGGGTCGCGACGCCTTCATCGACAAGGTCTGGGAGTGGAAGGCCGAGAGCGGCGGGACCATCGTGCGCCAGCTGCGCCGCCTGGGGGCCTCGTGCGACTGGTCGCGCGAGCGGTTCACCCTGGACGAGGGGCTGAACGCGGCCGTGCGCAAGGTCTTCGTGCAACTGCACAAGGAGGGCCTGATCTATCGCGACAAGCGGTTGGTGAACTGGGATCCGCATTTCCAGACCGCCATCTCGGACCTGGAGGTCGAGCAGCGCGAGGTGGACGGCGCCTATTGGCATTTCGCCTATCCGCTGGCGGACGGCGTCACCTACGAACACCCCGTCGCCTTTGACGAGGACGGCGAGGCGACGGAATGGGAGACGCGCGACTTCATCGTGGTGGCGACGACCCGGCCCGAGACGATGCTGGGCGACACCGGCGTGGCCGTTCATCCGGAGGATGAGCGGTACAAGGGGCTGGTCGGCAAGTTCGTGACCCTGCCGATCACCGGACGCCGTATTCCCGTTGTGGCTGATGAGTATGCTGACCCGACCAAGGGCTCGGGCGCGGTCAAGATCACCCCGGCGCATGATTTCAACGACTTCGGCGTCGGCAAGCGCGCCGGCCTGCCGGCCCTGAACGTCATGGACGCCTTCGCCCGGATCGTCGCCGACGACGTGCCGGAAATCCCGGCCGAATACGTCGGCATGGACCGCTTCGCCGCGCGCAAGGCCATCGTGGCTCGCGCCGAGGAAGAGGGCTGGCTGCGCGAGATCGAGAAGACCAAGCATGTGGTGCCGCACGGCGACCGTTCCGGCGTGGTCATCGAGCCCTGGCTGACGGACCAGTGGTACGTCGACGCCAAGGTCCTGGCCCAGCCCGCGCTGAAGGCGGTGGAGCAGGGCGAGACGGTGTTCGAGCCGAAGTCGTACGAGAAGATTTATTTCGAATGGCTGAGGAACATCGAGCCCTGGTGCATCAGCCGCCAGCTATGGTGGGGCCACCGGATCCCGGCCTGGTACGGTCCGAACGGCGAGATCTATGTCGCCGAGACGGAAGAAGACGCCCGCGAACTGGCGATGGCGGACTATGATTCCGAGGTCGCCCTGACCCAGGACGAGGACGTGCTGGACACCTGGTTCTCCTCGGCCCTGTGGCCGTTCTCGACCATGGGCTGGCCCGAGAAGACCGAGGATCTGGAGCGGTTCTATCCGACCAGCGACCTGGTCACGGCGGCGGACATCATCTTCTTCTGGGTCGCCCGGATGATGATGATGGGCCTGCACTTCATGGACGAGGTCCCGTTCAAGCGGGTCATCATCAACGGCCTGGTCCGCGACGAAAAGGGCCAGAAGATGTCGAAGTCCAAGGGCAACGTCATCGACCCCCTGGGAATCATCGACGAACTGGGCGCCGATCCCTTGCGCTTCACCATGGCCATCCTGTCTGGCACGCGCGACATCAAGCTGTCGAAGCAGCGGATCGAGGGATACCGCAACTTCGGCACCAAGCTGTGGAACGCGGCCCGGTTCAGCCAGATGAACGGCTGCGCCCGCGTCGAGGGCTTCGATCCCGCGACCGTCGAACAGACGATCAACCGCTGGATCCGGGGCGAACTGACCAAGGCCGAGCGGGCCGTGTCGGAGGCCATCGAGGGCGGGCGGTTCGACGATGCGGCCGGGGCGCTGTACCGGTTCGTCTGGAACGTCTTCTGCGACTGGTATCTGGAGCTGGCCAAGCCGATCTTCCAGGGCTCGGACGAGGCCGCAAAGGCCGAAACGCGAGCCATGACGGCCTGGACCCTGGACCAGACGCTGAAGCTGCTGCACCCGGTCATGCCCTTCATCACCGAGGAGCTGTGGGCCGAGCTGGGCAAGGAGGGGCCGGCGCGCGAGACCCTGCTGATCGGCGCCGAATGGCCGGTGCTGCCGGACGGCTTCATCGAAGCCTCGGCCGAGGCCGAGATCGGCTGGCTGGTCGATCTGGTCGGCGAAATCCGGGGGCTGCGGGCCGAGATGAACGTGCCGCCGTCGGCCAAGGCGCCGCTAGCCTTCGTCGCGCCGGACGCCGCCACGGCCGAGCGGATCGCACGCCATCGCGACCTGATCCTGACTCTGGGCCGAGTGTCCGAGGTCGGTTCGGCGGACGCCGCGCCGACGGGGGCCGTGACCTTCGTCTCGGGCGGATCGACGGCGGCGCTGTCGCTGGCGGGGATCATCGACCTGACCGCCGAACGGGCGCGGTTGGAAAAGGAGATCGCCGTCTTTGACGCCGATATCGGCCATGTGAACAAGAAGCTGGGCAATCCCAACTTCGTGTCGCGCGCCGCGCCCGAAGTGGTCGAGGAGCAGCGCGCCAAACTGGCCGAGGCCGAGGCGGGCAAGGTCAAGCTGCAGGCGGCGCTGGCGCGGCTCAGCGAGATCGGATGACCCAATCCTCCCCCACGGGGGAGGGGGACCGCGCGCAGCGTGGTGGAGGGGCCCTGCCCCGGACACCAGCCTTGGATCGAGCCCCCTCCACCGCTTCGCGGTCCCCCTCCCCCGTGG
>NZ_JBWKZJ010000011.1:0-31116 GCF_059424365.1 Brevundimonas sp. GW456-12-10-14-LB3 | reverse complement strand
CCATGGCTGGTGTCCGGGGCAGGGCCCCTCCACCACGCTGCGCGCGGTCCCCCTCCCCCGATGGGGGAGGATTTAGATGCGCATCGACCAACTGCTCGTCGCACGGGGACTGTTTGACACCCGTTCCCGCGCCCGCGCCGCCATTGAGGCGGGGCGGGTGAAGGCGGATGGGCGCGTCGTGGCCAAGCCCTCGGAGCAGATCGCCGAGGAGGCCGAAATCGAGGCGGAACCGGCCCACCGCTGGGTCGGGCGCGGGGCGCTGAAGCTGGATCACGCCTTGACCGTCTGGCCTGTGGCGATCGAGGGGCGGGTGGTGCTGGACGTCGGCGCCTCGACCGGCGGCTTCACCGAGGTCTGCCTGGAGCGCGGGGCGGCCAAGGTGTTCGCGGTCGATGTCGGGTTTGGGCAGATGCACGACCGGGTGGCGGCCGATCCGCGCGTGGTCAATCTGGAGCGGACGGACGCGCGCGATCTGACGCGCGACCTGATTCCGGAGGCGCCGTCTGTGATCGTGTGCGACGCCAGCTTCATCAGCCTGAGCAAGGTGCTGCCCGCTGCCCTGGATCTTGCGGCGCCCGGCGCGGATCTGGTCACGCTGGTGAAGCCGCAGTTCGAGGCGGACGGTCCCGGCGCCGGCAAGAAGGGTGTGGTCAAGGATCCGGCCGCCCACGCCGCCGCCGTGGAGCGCGTCAGGGATTGGTTGGAGGCCCTGGGTTGGGCCGTCCAGGCGACGACCGAAAGCCCGATCACCGGCGGCGACGGCAATGTCGAATTTCTGCTGTGGGCGAAGCGCGCCTGAGGCGGCAACCCTGCGCCGCCAGGCTCAAGTGGGCCGAAGTCCGGTAGCCCTCTCAACAACGGGCTCAAGTAGGCCAAAGGCCGGTAGCCCCTAAAAAATGAGAAACCGCCGGAGGACTGATCCTCCGGCGGCTCCCGTCACGTCGTCGATTTGACAGGGGGGCTGAAATTAATCGACGACGCGATAGCGGCCGTACTGGTCGGGGCAGGTGCGGACATAGCGGGTGTCCGTGCGACCGTCCGGCAGACGGATGCGGCTTTCCGCCAAGCGGCATCTGTCGGAGTTCTGATAGGAATCGATCGGCCGCGAGCGGTAATCATCGTAACGGTCGTCGGCGTAGTCGTCGCGGCGGTCGTCGTAGCGATAGCCGTTATCGCCCGTATAGCGATCGTCGTAATAGCCGTAACTCGGCTGGCTGTAGCCGCCGTCGTAATAGCCGTTGGAGGCGTAGCCGGCCTGATAGCTGCGGCAGGCGTCAGAGCTGGAGCGGCCGACCTGCGAGCCGATGACGGCTCCGACGACCCCGCCCAGAATACTGCCTTCGGTGCGGCGGCCGCGCGCGGCCAGCTGAGAGCCGATGACGGCGCCCGCGCCGCCGCCGATCACGGCGCCGGCGCCGGTCCGTCCTTCTCGCTCGCGGGCGCAGGGATCGTAGGTCTGGCGACCATAGCGGCCGTAGTCATAGGCGGGGGCGTAGGCGCCGGAACCGTAGTTCCGGCTGTAGCCGTAGGCTTGAGCCGAGGCGGAGACCGGGGCGGCCAAGGCGCCGATCGTAAGGGCCGCAACTACGGCGAGGGACGTGTTGGAAAGGCGCATCTTCAATCCCTTATGGTCGGACGTTCAGTGACGAGCGCTGAACGGCTGGACCGGCTGTCTGTTGCATGCAGGTTTAAGACCGCGAAGCTGAACGGCTTTTGAGCGACCCGTTCATCTTCGTTCATGTTTTGTGGGCCTATCGCGCTCAGCGCGACTTGAGGCGGTGGCTTGGCGCGGGGGAGCGTCGGGGCTAGAAGCCCGGCGATGCAGACCTTTACGATCAGCCGCGTCGGCGGACAGGGCGACGGCGTCGCCGAGACGCCGCAGGGGCCGGTCTTCGCGAGCCTGACCCTGCCGGGGGAGACGGTTAGGGGCGAGGTCGTCGACGGGCGGCTGGAGCAGGTCGAGATCGTGACCCCCAGCACGGACCGGATCGCGCCGGTGTCGCCCCAGTACGGCGACTGCGGCGGTTGCTCGCTGCAACACTGGGCGGATCAACCCTATCTGGAGTGGAAGCGCGAACAGGTGCGGCGGGCCCTGGCGCGCGAGGCGATCGAGACCGAGGTCGAGGCGACGGTGGCGAGCCCGCCTGGGACGCGACGTCGCGCAGCCCTGCACGCGCGCCGGACCCAGGACGGTCGGGTCGTGCTGGGCTTCAAGGCGCGACGGTCGTGGCGGCTCGTGGAGGTGCGGGAGTGCCCGGTGGCCGACCCCCGGATCATCCGCGCCATCCCGGCCCTGACCGAGGTGGCGGCGGCCTTTCTGGAGCATCCCAAGTCGGCGCCGACCCTGCACGTGACCTGGACCCTGTCGGGGTTGGACGTGGATGTGACGGGGGTCGAGCGGCGCTCGGGCGGAGGGCTGTCGGCCGACGCCCAGATGCGGGCCATAGAGGCGGCGCGGCGGGCCGATCTGGCGCGGCTGAGCCTCGGCGGCGACACCCTGATGATGGCGCGTCAACCCTTGATCGGCTTCGGCGCCGCCACCGTGCCCCTGCCGGCGGGGGGCTTTCTTCAGGCCGTGCCCCAGGCCGAGGCGGCCATGGTCGAGCGGGCCGTGGCGGCGGTGAAGGGGGCCAAGAAGATCGCCGACCTGTTCTGCGGCGCCGGGACCTTCACCTTCCCGCTGGCGACGGTGGCGCCGGTGATTGCGGCCGATGCGTCCAAGGCGGGGATCGCGGCCCTGAAGGCGGGCGTAGGCTCGGCCAAGGGGATGAAGCCGATCACGGCCGAGGCGCGCGACCTGTTCCGACGGCCCCTGACCCCCTATGACCTGAAAGGGTGCGAGGCCATCGTGTTCGACCCGCCGCGCGCCGGGGCCATCGACCAGACGGCCCAGATCGCCGGGACCAAGGCCGGGGTGGTGGTCGGGGTGTCGTGCAATCCCCAGACCTTTGCGCGGGACGCGCGAGTGCTGATCGACGCCGGGTTCCGGCTGGAGCGGGTCACGCCGGTGGACCAGTTCCTCTGGTCGGCCCATGTCGAACTCGTCAGTATTTTCAAGCGGTAGGCCCTATGGATGACGAGCTGGAAGATGGCTTTCTGGGCGAAGACGGGGGCGGGTTCGACGCCGACGACTGGGGGCGGTTGAAGCCCTTCGTCGGGGCGGTGGCGACCCTGGAGGACGTCCAGGCGCGCCGAGCCGTCTTCGCCCTGGGCGAGACCGACGACCCGCGCCCCATCGCCATGGACCTGCCCCAGCCGGTGATCTGGTGGGAGGAGGACGGCGAACAGGCGGCCGTCGCCGTCCAGGCCGAGAGCCATCTGGGGCCGGACGGCGAGGCGATGGAGATCCTGGGCCTCATCCTGCCGGACGGGGAGGGGGCGGTGGCCCTGATGGAGGATGTCGATCTGGTCGACGACACGGACCCGACCTGGCGCGATCTGGTGACACGGGCCGTCGATCCGTCGGCGGCGGACGAGGCCTGATTGTTCAAGAAAAAATGAGTGCACTTTAGTGCACATTTTGGCGGGAGCTTCCCGACGCGCTGAATTGTCAAAGACCTGTTCACGACCTTACCACGCCAGTGGAAAGCGCCGGGTTCAGGGTGGTTTGACGCTCTCAACAGGCTGAAAAGGCGGGCGTCTTCCGTCAAGATTACGAGCGTCGGCCAAGCGTCGCATGATTCAGCCGAACAGCTCCAACTGCGGCCGGGCGTCGGCGGGGATGCGGAACTGGGTTTCGTCGAGCGGTCGCAGCGGCGCATCCAGGCCGTAGCGTTTGACGGCGGCTTTGAAGCGGGCGCCGATCAGTTCGGCGACGGGGCCGGTTCCCTTCATCCGCTGGGACCAGTCGGCGTCATAATCCCTGCCCCCGCGCGTCTGGCGGATCAGGGACATGACGCGGGCGGCGCGGTCCGGGCGGGCGTCGGCCAGCCATTCGCGAAACAGATCCTTGATCTCGAGCGGCAGGCGCAGGGTGACATACATGGCCCGGGTCGCTCCGGCCTTGGCCGCCGCTTCGAGCACCGACTCCAGCTCGTGGTCGTTCAGACCGGGAATGACCGGGGCGAAGCCGACCCCGACGGGACAGCCGGCATCGGCGAGACGACGGATCGCCTCCAGCCGTTTGGCCGGGGTCGAGGCGCGGGGCTCCATGGCGCGGGCCAGACCCCGATCCAGGGTGGTGATGGAGACGAAGGCCGAGGCCAGGCCGGCCTGGCCCATGGGCCCTAGAATATCGGCGTCGCGCGCAATCAGCACCGACTTGGTGATGATGCTGAAGGGGTGGTTGAAACGCCGCATGACCTCCAGGATCGAGCGGGTCGATTTCAGCTCGCGCTCGACCGGCTGATAGGGGTCGGTATTGCCGCCTATGTGGATGCGTTTGCACCGGTATCGGGGGGCGAGGAAGGCCTGTTCCAGCAGACGTGCGCCCTCGGGCTTGAAGAAGATCCGGCTCTCGAAATCCAGGCCCGGGGATAAGCCCATCCAGGCATGGGACGGACGGGCGTAGCAGTAGATACAGCCATGTTCGCAACCTTTGTACGGGTTGATGGAGCGGTCGAAACCGATGTCGGGACTGTCGTTCCGGGCGATGATGGTGCGGGCGTGTTCGGGCGTGAGGGTGGTGCGCAGCGGCGCGGCCTGGGCGTCGTCGGTCGTCCAGCCGTCGTCGAACGACTCATGCTGCTCGGGCTCGTAACGGCCTGTCGCATTCGAACGCGCGCCTCTTCCCTTGGCGGTTTGCATGAAAGGGAAGGTGGATCAAAAAAGAGAACATAGCAAGAACATTTGTTCTCCATCTTCGAGGCGCCGCTCACGACGAGATCTAAACGATACAGTGTCTGTTGCGAAAGCCGCCGTTGCGGGTGTAGACGGCTGTTTTGCTTCCTCGCACGGCGATGACCGAGGCGGCGGGGGCTGCTTGCGTCCTAATCCGGAGAGCCCGATGGCCGCCCGCCGCTATTCAGCCGTCGCCGTCGCCCTACACTGGACGATCGCGCTCTGCATCCTGTCCATGATCCCGATGGGGTGGTGGATGACCGCCGCTATCGAACAGCCGGGGAGCCAGGCCGCAGCCTACCGCGTGTTCCAGCTCCACAAGTCGATCGGCTTTCTGATTCTGGCCCTGACCCTGGTGCGGATCGTCTGGCGACTGACGCATCGGCCGCCGGCCCAGCCTGCGGCGATGAAGCGATGGGAGGTCTTCGCCGCCCATGCGACCCATGCGGCCTTCTACGCCCTGATGCTGGGGCTGCCGCTGACGGGGTGGCTGTATGTTTCGGTCGGTTGGGCCGTGTCGCAGGACCGGGCGCTGGAGGTGGCGACCCGCTGGTTCGGCCTGTTTCCCGTCCCGCACCTGCCGGGGGTGGCCGGACTGGCGACGGAGGCGCGGCGGGCAATGGCCTTTTCGGCCATGGGCGCGCACGCCGCCATGGCCTGGGGCGCGGTCGTCCTGGTGATCCTGCACGTCGGGGCGGCGCTGAAACACCAGTTCCTCGACCGCGACGGCGTCCTGGCGCGCATGGTTCCAGGTCTGAGGCCGGGCGGGGAGGATTCCGAGGAAGGCGAGGAGCCGGACGCGCGCGCGGCCTGGGCGGAACGTGGTCTCGGCCTGGCCCTGATCCTCGTCGTGGCGGCGGCCGGGGCGATCGCCGCACGGCCCGCCCCCAGGACTGAACCGACGCCCCTGTCTGAAATCGCGGTCGTCCCGGCGCCCGCGCCCGATATCACGGTCGAACCGACGGACGTCCAGGCGGCGGAGGCCGAAGCCGCCGAACCGGCTGCGGCGACGGAGGCGTCGCAAAAGGCCGTCGACTGGACCATAGACCGCGACGCCTCCGAGATCGCCTTCGCCGGGAGCCAGTCGGGCGCCGCCTTCAACGGCCGGTTCGAACGCTGGAGCGGCCAGATCCGGTTCGACCCTGCCGATCTGGCGGGGTCGAAGGCGGTGATCACTGTCCAGACCGGCTCGGCCCGGACGGGGGATTCGACCCAGGAGGCTTCGATCCAGGGGGCTGAATGGTTCGACGTCGGCCAATATCCGACCGCCCGGTTCGAGACGACGGGCTTCCGGTCGCTCGGCGGGGATCGATACCAGGCCACGGGCCGCTTGCGGATCAAGACGACCAGTCTGCGAGTTGTCCTACCCTTCACCTATCGTGAGGCCGGCGGCGTCGCGACGGTGGAGGGTCGGCTGCAACTGGACCGGACCGCGTTGAACCTGGGCCTGGAATCCGACGCGACCGGCGACTGGGTCTCTAAGATGGTCGACGTCCGGATCAAGGTCAGAGCGCGGCGGGCCGAATAGGCGCCGACTTGCCCTGACGGAAGTCTGGCCTTAGGGGTCCGCGCTCTTGATCAATGATTCAGGGAGCGGTAAATGACCCTCGCACTTCTGTTTCCGGGACAGGGCAGCCAGGCCGTCGGCATGGGCGCGCAACTGGCCGACGCCTTCGCCTCCGCCCGCGACGTCTTCGCCGAGGTGGACGAGGCCCTGGGCCAGAAGCTGTCGGTGCTGATGCGCGAAGGCCCCGAGGACCAGCTGACCCTGACCGAGAACGCCCAGCCGGCCCTGATGGCGGTGTCGGTCGCGGTCATCCGGGCGCTGAAGGTCGAGTTTGATTTCGACGTGGCCAAGGCGGCCTATGTGGCCGGTCACTCTCTGGGCGAATATTCGGCCCTGGCGGCGGCCGGGGCGATCTCGCTGTCGGATACGGCGCGGCTGCTGAAACTGCGCGGCCAAGCCATGCAACGCGCGGTTCCGGTCGGGCAGGGGGCGATGGCTTCGCTGATCGGGCCCAAGACCGATCTGGCCCTGGCCGAGGCCGCAGCGGCGGCCGGCGCTGAAGTCGGCGTCTGCGTGGTCGCCAATGACAACAACGCCGGCAACATCGTCATCTCGGGCGAGAAGGCGGCTGTGGACCGGGCCATCGAAAAGGCCAAGGAACTGGGGGCGCGGGCGATTCCGCTGAACGTCTCGGCGCCCTTCCACTGCCCGCTGATGCAGCCGGCGGCGGACGAGATGGCGGCGGCCCTGGCCTCGGCGACCATTCTGGCGCCGGCGGTTCCCGTGGTGGCCAATGTGCTGGCGCGGCCGGAGAACGATCCTGAAGTCATCCGGCGCCTGCTGGTCGAGCAGGTGACCGGCCGGGTGCGCTGGCGCGAGAGCATGGAGTGGATGGCGAGCGAAGGGCGGGTGACCCGCTTCGTCGAGGTCGGTTCCGGCAAGGTGCTGACCGGCATGGCCAAGCGGATCGCGCCTGACGCCGAGAGTCTGCCTCTGAACACGCCGGAAGAGCTGGAAGCCTTTGCGAGGGGAGTGACGAGTGGCGAGTGACGAGTGGCGAGACTATCGCCGCCCCACTTTGCTTTTCCTCGTCACTCGCCACTAATCACTCGCCACTTCGGAGAGACATAAATGTTCAATCTTGCAGGCAAGACCGCGCTGGTGACCGGCGCGACGGGCGGGATCGGCGGGGCTGTGGCGCGGGCGCTGCACGCCCAGGGCGCGACCGTGGTGCTGTCGGGCACACGCGAGGCGGTGCTGGCGGATCTGGCCAAAGAACTGGGCGAGCGGGCGCATTTCGCGACGGCGAACCTGTCGGACCCCGAGTCGGTCGATAATCTGGTGAACGCGGCCGAGACGGCGGCGGGCTCAGCCCTGGACATCCTGGTGGCCAACGCCGGCATCACCAAGGACGGCCTCCTGATGCGGATGAAGGACGAGGATTTCCAGTCGGTCATCCAGATCAATCTGGAGAGCTATTTCCGCCTGACCCGCGCAGCGGTGAAGGGGATGATGAAGCGCCGGTCGGGCCGGATCATCGGCGTGACCTCGGTCGTCGGCGTCACCGGCAATCCGGGCCAGACCAATTATTCGGCGTCCAAGGCCGGGATGATCGGCTTTTCCAAGTCGCTGGCGCAGGAGGTCGGATCGCGCGGGATCACAGTCAATTGCATCGCGCCGGGCTTCATCGCCTCGCCCATGACCGACGTGCTGAACGACCAGCAACGCGAGACCATTCTGGGCCGGATTCCGGCGGGCCGGCTGGGCACGGGCGACGAGATCGCGGCCGCCGCCGTCTATCTGTCGTCTGACGAAGCGGCCTATGTGACGGGCCAGACCCTGCATGTGAACGGCGGCATGGCGATGATCTGATCGTCATCACGACACGCAACAGACTATTTCCCGCCCGAAAGCCTGTGCTAAAGGGCAGGAACGCATCGGCGGTTCAGGCTTTCGGGCTTGCATCGTCGTCGCTGCCGTGAGACGGCGATTTCTGAAGCTACCCCCGCCTCTACGGCGATTTTAAACAGGCAGAGAGACACTCATGTCCGACACCCTCGAGCGCGTTCGCAAGATCGTCATCGACCACCTGGACGCCGATCCGGACAAGGTCACGGAAAAGGCCAGCTTCATCGACGACCTGGGCGCCGACTCGCTCGACAACGTCGAGCTGGTGATGGCCTTCGAAGAAGAGTTCGACATCGAGATCCCGGATGACGCCGCCGAGCACATCCAGACGGTCGGCGATGCGGTCAAGTTCATCGACGAAAAGTCGGCGGGCTGATCCAGCCCCGACTGGCGGCCGACAGGCTGACAGATCACAGGGCCGCCCGGCGCTCCTAGCGGAGACGCCCGGCGGCCTTTACTGTTTCTGACCCTCGCGAATCCGCAGTGATTCCCCGGGACAGGATTGGAGTTGAAGGAGCACGCACCATGCGCCGCGTCGTCGTTACGGGCATCGGTCTGCTGACCCCCCTGGGCTGGGGCGTCGACAAGAGCTGGAAGGGCATCGTCGAGGGACGGTCGGGCATCGGTCCGATCACGGCCTTCGACACCGAGGGCTATGGCTGCACCATCGCCGGCGAAGTGCCGAGCGTCGACGGGCGCGGCGGCGGCGGCGAAGGCGACTTCGACCCCGAGAAAATCATGTCCGCCAAGGACCGAAAGCGCGTCGACGACTTCATCCTGTACGCCATAGCGGCGGCGGAGGAGGCCCTGCACGATGCAGGCTGGAAGCCCGAGACGGACGAGGACAAGGAGCGGACCGGGGTCATGGTCGGCTCCGGCATCGGCGGCCTGGGCCCCATTGCCGATACGGCCATCGTCTTGAAGGAGCAGGGGCCGCGCCGCGTCAGCCCCTTCTTCATCCCCAGCGCCCTGATCAATCTGGCCGGAGGGCAGATTTCGATCCGGCACGGGCTGAAGGGGCCGAATCATGCGGCGGTGACCGCCTGCGCCACCGGCGCCCACGCCATCGGCGATGCGGCGCGCATGATCGCTCTGGACGACGCCGACGTCATGGTGGCGGGCGGGGCGGAAAGCTCGATCGTGCCGATCGGCATCGCCGGCTTTTTGGCCTGCAAGGCCCTGTGCACCGCCTATAACGACACGCCGGAGAAGGCCTCGCGTCCCTATGACCGCGGCCACGCCGGCTTCGTCATGGGCGAGGGCGCAGGGATCCTGGTGCTGGAGGAGTACGAACACGCCAAGGCGCGCGGCGCCAGGATCTACGCCGAGATCGTCGGCTACGGCATGAGCGGCGACGCCTATCACATCACCGCCCCGTCCGAAGACGGCGAGGGCGGGGCGCGCGCCATGAAGGCGGCGCTGAAGCGCGCCGGGCTGCAGCCGTCGGACCTTGACTATGTCAACGCCCACGGCACCTCGACCATGGCCGACTGGATCGAGCTGAAGGCCATCGAGGGCCTGGTCGGCGACCATGCGAAGAACCTGGCCGTCAGCTCGACAAAGTCGATGACGGGCCACCTGCTGGGCGCGGCCGGCGCCATCGAAGCGGCCTTCTGCGTCCTGGCCATCCGTGACCAGGTCGCGCCGCCGACGATCAATCTGGACGACCCGGAGATGGAGACCCCGATCGACCTGGTGCCGAACAAGGCCAAGCCGATGAAGATCGACGTCGCCATGTCCAACAGTTTCGGCTTCGGGGGCACCAACGCCTCGGTGATCTTCAAGAAGGTCGACTGACATGTTCGGACGGGGGCGGGGTGACAGGCGTGTGGAGAAGCGGTCGGGGTTGACGGTCAGTCTGCTGACCGCCTCAGCGACCTTCAGCCTGTTCCTAATCGCCGCCCTCGCCGTCGTCTGGGGCGTCTATTACGGGCCAGGACCGGGCGCACGGCAGGGGGATCGAACGGTCGTGACCCTGGCCAGCGGCTCGGGCGTCTCCGCCATCGCCGCCCAGTTGAAGGCGGCGGGGGTGATCCGTTCGACCGACCTGTTCAAGGCGGCGGCCACCTTCACCGGTGCGGACCGCAAGCTGCGGGCCGGGGAATATGAGGTGCCGTCGGGGACCTCGCTGGCCGGAGTGCTGAACCTGCTGGTCGAGGGGCGGGTGGTGCGCCATTTCGTGACCCTGCCGGAAGGCTGGTCCTCGGCCCAGGCGGTGGACATCCTGGCCAAGGAGCCGGTGTTGACCGGAACCGTCGAGACGACGCCCGAGGAAGGCAGTCTGTGGCCCGACACCTATGAGGTGTCACGCGGCGACACCCGCCAGTCGGTGATCGATCGGATGCAGCGGGCGGCGAAGGAAAATCTGCGGCTGCTGTGGGCGCAGCGGGGACCGGGCACAGTGGCCCGCAACCCGGAAGAGGCGGTGATCCTGGCCTCCATCGTCGAGAAGGAGACTGGGCTGGCGGCCGAGCGGCCTCGCGTGGCGGCGGTCTTCTCCAACCGACTGCGGCAGGGGATGCGGCTGGAGAGCGATCCGACCATCGTTTACGGCCTGACCCAGGGGCGGCCGCTGGGGCGCGGCATCCGCCGGTCAGAGCTGCAGCGTCAGACGCCCTGGAACACCTATCAGATCGACGGCCTGCCGCCGACGCCCATCGCCAATCCCGGCAAGGAGGCGCTGGAGGCCGTGCTGAACCCGCCGGCGGATCCGGCCCTGTTCTTCGTCGCCGACGGATCAGGCGGCCACGTCTTCGCCATCACCTATGAAGAGCATCTGCGCAATGTGGCGCGCTGGCGTCAGATTGAGCGACAGAAGGCCGGCCTGCCGCCCGAGACGCAGGCGCCGGTCGCGCCTGAGGCCAGCCCTGCGCCCATGACCGATCCGAACGCGGAGGGCGGACAGGCCACCCTCACCCTGCCTGCCGGCGCGACCCAGGGTCTGAGATGAGCCTGATTTCTGGAATGACGGGCTTTGGCCGGGCCGAGGGCGCCGGTGAGGGCTGGACCTGGGCGGTCGAGGTGCGGTCGGTCAATGGGCGCAATCTGGAGGTTCGGTATCGAGGGCCGAACGGATTCGACACCTTGGAGAGGGCTGCGAAGACAGCCGCCCAGGCGCGATTCGTCCGCGGACAGATCTCCGTCGGCGTACAGGCCAAACGAACGGTGGGGGCGGAGGCGGCCGTTACGATCAATGCGCCCTTGCTGGCCCGCTATTTGACCCTGGCCAATGAGTTGGCCGAGGACGGGGCGACGCCGCCGTCCGCCGACGGCCTCCTGGCCCTGCGCGGCGTCATAGAGGCGCCGGAGGAGGTGGAGGATCCGCAGGCGCGCGCCGCGCTGGAGGTCGAGATGGCGCGAACAGTCGAGGCCGCCCTGGACGCCTTGAAGGGCGCGCGAAACGCCGAAGGCGCCCAGCTGGCGCCGCTACTGGCGGACTTCATCGCCCGGATCGAAGGTCTGGTCGCTTCGGCCGAAGGCGAGGCTCAAGCCCAGGTCGCCACCATCCGCGACCGGTTCAGCCGCCGTATGGCCGAACTGGCGCCGGATGTGCCGGGCCTGGAAGAGCGAATCTTTCTGGAAGCTGCGTCGCTGGCGGCCAAGGCCGACGTGCGCGAGGAGCTGGACCGGCTGTCGGCCCATGTCGCTGCGGCGCGCCACCTGATGACCGCGCCGCCGGCCGGACGGAAACTGGACTTCCTGCTGCAGGAATTCATGCGCGAGGCCAACACCCTCTGCTCGAAATCGGCTACGACGGCGCTCACTGGAATCGGCCTCGAGCTGAAGGCCGTCATCGAACAGTTGCGTGAACAGGTTCAGAATGTCGAATGAACGCTCGCCCCGCCGGGGCGTCCTCCTCATCGTCGCCAGCCCGTCGGGCGCCGGCAAGACGTCGCTGTGCCGTCGGTTGATGGCGGACCACGGGGGGCTGGAACTGTCGGTGTCGATGACGACGCGGGGCATCCGTCCCGGCGAGGTCGACGGTCGCGACTATAATTTCGTGGATCGCGAGCGGTTCCAGAAGCTGATCGACGCCGACGCCTTCCTGGAATGGGCCGATGTCCACGGCAATCTGTACGGCAGCCCGCGCGGGCCGGTCGATCGGGCCCTGGCTGAGGGACGTGACGTCCTGTTCGACATCGACTGGCAGGGCGCGCGCGACGTAGCCGAGAAATGCCCGGAGGACGCGGTGCGGGTCTTCATCCTGCCGCCCAGCCTGGAAGAGCTGCGCCGACGACTGGTCACCCGGTCGCAGGACTCGGACGATGTCATTGAGCGCCGCGTCGCCAACGCCAAGGGTGAGATCGAACACTGCGACGCCTTCGACTATGTGATCGTCAACGAGGATTTTGACCGGTCCTACGCCGAGCTGGCGCACATCTATCACGCCGAGCGATCGCGCCGGTTCCGCAATCTGTGGGTGGGGGATTACAAGGCCGCCCTGCTACGCGAGCCTGTCTGACGAACAACGACACCGCGGCTGGCGGGAGGGGGGGAGAGGCCGCCGCAGTGTCGTCTTCGGCTGTGAAGCGGCGACGACATCGCGCCGGCGGGGGCGTCCTACGCGATGTCGTCCTATGCGCTACGCAACTGCACTCCTTTTCCCACAAGGCAGGTTCCAGAGGGTAAATATCGGCCTAGGGGCGATTGCTTAGGTACGACCCACCATGGGCCTGCCGCCTTTTGCGGATCGGCTCAGCCTGGATTTCGAGCGGCGAACCAAGGCGTGATTCGTTCCAACGCGGCCTTGATCTCCCCTGTCGAGACCGCGAAGCTGAAGCGGATGTAGCGTCGACCATCGACGGGGTCGAAATCCACGCCCGGCGCGGTGGCCACGCCGGTATCGCGCAGCAGT
The DNA here is from genome assembly GCF_059424365.1 of Brevundimonas sp. GW456-12-10-14-LB3. Lineage (NCBI taxonomy): Bacteria > Pseudomonadati > Pseudomonadota > Alphaproteobacteria > Caulobacterales > Caulobacteraceae > Brevundimonas > Brevundimonas sp. GW456-12-10-14-LB3. Next base: position 18,067 of record NZ_JBWKZJ010000011.1, on the reverse strand, counting down.
TGTTCGCAGAAGGCCACGCTGTCGTCCGTCAGGTGGCCGATGTCGGCCCAGATGTAGAAGGCGCCGTCAGGCGGCGCGATCTTCCTCAATCCAAGCGCCGGCAGGGCCGCCAGCATCAGCTCGCGGTTGCGGGCGTAGGTCTGGATATGGCCCTCAAGCTCGTCGATCGCGTCCATGGCGACCAGGCCTGCGTGCTGGCTGAGGCTGGGCGGGGTCAGGAACATGTTCCCGATATAGGCGCGAGCGGCCTCGATCAGGGCCTCGGGGACCAGCAGCCAGCCCAACCGCCAGCCGGCCATGCTCCAGTATTTGGAGAAGCTGTTGATCACCAGGGCGTCCGGCGCGAACTGCAGCATCGACGGGGTCGGGCCCGCGTAGGACAGGCCGTGGTAGATCTCGTCCGAAAGGATGGCGATGTTTCGCGCGCGGCAGACCTCGGCGATGGCGGCGAGTTCGGCCTCCGGGATGATGGTCCCGGTCGGATTGGCCGGGCTGGCGATGATGACGCCGGCCGGAGCGGGATCGAGCGCCTCCAGCTGGGCGGCGGTCAGCTGGAACCGGGTCTCGGGACCGCAGGCGATCTCCACCGGCTCCAGATGCAGGGCACGCAGGCTGTTGCGATAGGCGACATAGCCGGGACGGGCCAGGGCGATGCGGTCGCCGGGCTTGAACCGGACGCTGAGGGCCAGGACCAGGGCGGGCGAGGCCCCGCAGGTCAGCAGGATTTGGCCGGGGTCGACCGTTACGCCGTACCGGTCCTGGTACAGGCGAGCAATGCGGGCGCGCAGGTCGGGGCTTTCCCAATAGCCCATGGCGTCGGCGTCCAGCACCTGATGTGCGCGGGCGACGGCGGCAGCGGGCGCGCCGGTGGAGGGCTGGCCGAATTCCATATGGATGATCGACCGGCCTTCGGCTTTCAGCTGGTGCGCCAGACGGCTGACGGTGATGGCGCGGAAGGGTTCGACGGTCATGTCAGGGCGTCCGCCAGTCTGAGGAAGCCGGCCACGTCGATCGTCTCGGCGCGGGCGTCGGGTTCGATGCCGGCGGCCTCGCAAAGGGCGGCGCCGCCGAGCTGTTTCAGGCTGGAGCGCAGCATCTTGCGGCGCTGGCCGAAGGCGGCGGCGGTGACGCGTTCCAACTTCTTCAGGCGCTCAGGCGACGGGCGCTCATCCAGCGGGACCAGATGGACCACGGCCGAGGCCACCTTGGGCGGCGGGGTGAAGGCGGCGGCGGGCAGGTGCATGACGATGCGGGCGGTGCAGACGGCCTGGGCGATGACGGCGAGGCGGCCGTAGGCGTCCTCGCCGGGCCCAGCGGCGACGCGCTCGGCGACCTCCTTCTGGAACATCAGGGTCAGGCTGTGGGGCAGCCAGGGGCCGGTCAGCCATTTGATCAGCAGGGCGGTGCCGACATTGTAGGGCAGGTTGGAGACCAGATGGGCGGGGCCGGAGACCAGATCCGCCTCCTTCACCTTCAGGGCGTCAGCCTCGACGATCGTCAGACGACCGGAGCCATCGTCCAGTTCTGACAGCAGGGGAATGAAGCGCGGATCCTTTTCGACGAGGACCACGGGGCCGGCGTCGGATTCCAGCAGGGCGCGGGTCAGGCCGCCGGGGCCGGGGCCGACCTCGATCACGGCGCGCCCGTCGAACGGACCGGCCAGGCGGACGATCTTGCGCGTGACATTGAGGTCCAGCAGGAAATGCTGGCCGAAGCTCTTTTTCGCCGACAGGCCGTGGGCGTCGAGGGTTTCGCGGAGGGAAGGAAGGTCGGTCACACGCCCTGTTAGCGCGCGGCGCGGGCCGCCGCCATCTCCGAGGCCAGACGAATAGCGGCGATCAGGCTGTCCGGACGCGCAATCCCCTTGCCGGCGATGTCGAAACCCGTTCCGTGATCGGGCGAGGTGCGGATGACGGGCAGACCCAGCGAGACATTGACCCCGCCCCAGAAGTCCAGGGTCTTGACCGGGATCAGGGCCTGGTCGTGGTGCATGCAGATCACCGCATCATAGGTCGCGCGGGCGTCGTCGTGGAACAGGCTGTCGGCGGGTTTGGGGTCGGTGATGTCGATCCCTTCGCCGCGCAGCTGTTCGGCGACGGGGATCAGGGTCTCGATCTCCTGCAGCCCCAGGGCGCCCCCTTCGCCCGCGTGGGGGTTCAGGGCGGCCATGGCCAGGCGCGGGCGGGCGATGGCGAAGTCGCGCTTCAGGCTTTCGTGGACGACGCGGGCGGTGCGGGCGACCCGCTCGGCCGTGATCAGCTCGGGAACCTGATCCAGGGCGACGTGGATAGTCACCAGACAGGCGCGCAGGTCGCGGGCGGCCAGCATCATCACGGGCCCCCGCGTGCCGGCGTAGGGGGCGTCGGCGGTCAGTTCGGCGATGAACTCGGTGTGGCCCGGAAAGCGGAAACCCGAGGCGTACATAGGCGCCTTGGCGATGGGGGCTGTGACCAGACCCGAGGCTTCGCCCGACAAGGCGAAGCTGACAGCCTCTTCGATGCCGTCGGCGACCGAGGGCGCATTGGCCGGGTCGGGAAGGCCGATTGTCACCGGCGCGGGCAGGGCGCGGTGAATGACCGGGAGGGCCCGCTCGAAATGCTGGGCGGCCTCGCCGGGCGTGAAGACGTCGGCGACGGCTATGCCTTGCGCCTCAAGCAGGGCGGCGTCGCCGATTACGGCGAACGGCAGCATGTCGGCCGAGCGCGCCCGCCAGGCGGCGGCTACGATCTCCGGCCCGACGCCGGCGGGTTCGCCCAGCGTCAGGACCAGAGGCCGGGTCATTTGAACTCGATCAGGGCGTCGTTGCGCAGATCGCGGATATAGCGACGCTCCAGCACCGCCAGGTTCTGGCCGCGCAGGCGGTTCTCGACCTGCTGACGATTGGGGGCCTCAGGACCGCCGACGCGACGGCCGCAGACGGCGACCAGATGCAGGCCGAGCGGCGTACGAATCGGGGTCGAGACCGAGCCGATCTCTCCGGTGCGGGCGAACTGCTGGAACTGGGGCGCCAGATTGGCCACGTCCGATTCGCCCAGGTCGGCGCCGATTACGCCCTGGGTCGCTCGCGCCTGGGACAGGATGTTGTCGCAGTTCAGTCCCTGGCGCAGGCCTTCCAAAGTCCGGGTGGCCGCTGCGAGCTCGGCCTCGGACGCCGATTCCGGCAGTTCGACCATCATCTGTTTCAACGAAACCAGGCTGGTCGCCGCGCCGTCACGCTTGTCTCGCATATAGATGATGTACACGCCGCCATCGACCGGGACGGGGTTCGACAGCTGGCCGGGCTGGAGCTGGTCGAAGATGGTCTGAAGGGCCGGCTGCACCGTGCCCTTGACCACCCAGCCTGCGTCGCCGGGGACGCGGGCCGAGGCGGACGGGGCGGAGGAGAACTGTTGGGCGACCGCCTGGAAGGGCGCGCCCTGAATGATCTGCTGCACCAGCTGGCGGGCGCCGTTCATCGCAGCCTCTTGGCCGCCGACCCGCGCCGCTTCGATGTAGATTTCACCGATCAGATACTGGGGCTGGGCCGCCGCCTCGTTCAGGCGGCGCAGCTCCTGCTCGACTTGAAGCGTGCTGGGTCGGGCGCGGCTGTTGAAGCGGCCGGGCACCAGCTGGCTCCAGCCGATCTCCGTGCGCAGGTTTTCGCGGAAGGCGCTGGGCTGAATGCCGCCCTGCTGGAGAAACTCCATATAGGCGGCCGGCGTGACGCCGGCCTGGCGCGCCATCTGGGCGATTTCCTCGTCGATCTCCTGGTCGGTGACCTTCAAGGTCTCGAACTTGGTGATTTCCTGAGCCTTCAGCCGTTCTTCGATCAGTCGGTTCAGCGCCGCCTGCTGGATCGCCGGCAGATTCTGTTCCGTCGGCTGAACCTGGGACGAGGCGATCAGCATCAGCATCTGCTGGCGCAGATCATAGCCGGTGATGATCTTGTCATTGACCGTAGCGACAATGCCGTCGGCCAGTTCGAACTGAGGCGCGGCGCGGGCCGCAACCGGTCCGTCTCCGGCCGCCGGGTTAGGCGCGCCTGCGGCCGTCGGCTGCTGGGCGGCCGGAGCGGGCGCCGTCTGACCATAGGCCGAACCGGCGAGGAGGAGCGCCGCGAGCGCAGCCCCCGTCGAATAACGCATCAAACCCATTGGTCGTCCTGATTCCTCACAGCGGTCCACCGGCCGGGCCGGCAGGCGGTCGCGCCCCGTACAGCGTCATGCTCAACGCAATCCGCCCTGTCCATAACCTGAACCTCCGAAAGTGGCGAGGTTTAGGCGTAGATACACCCCGTCCGACGGACCACTGGCCCGAACCCGCGTATTGTCGCGGCGATAACCGATCTCGACCCTAAAACAATCGTCGTCGAACAGGAGGCCGACCTCCTGGCGGGTGATGACGTTGCGCTCCAGATCGGCGATGCCGGCTACGGCCACGCCCCAGTGGCCGTAGACGAACTGCTGACCCGCCAGCTGGACGAATTCATAGTTCCGATTGAGCGGCCCTGACAGCGGATTGGACCGATCGACGATGTAGCTGAAGCTGGCGAGGTTGCGCCGGCCCCAGCGTCCGTCCAGCGCGGCCTCGGCGCGCCGGATGTCGCCGGATCCGTCAAAGGTGGCGTGGCCCCAGCTGCGGATACGGTCCGACGGTGAGAAGCTGCCTTGAACCACCCAGTCTGAGGCGGAGGACGCCAGGCCGGTGGGGTCGTAAAGGGCGCCGGTCGTGCTGTCCGGTATGGTGGTGCGGAAGGCGTCTTCGTCGTCGGCGCGGTAGCTGCGGCCCACGAAAAGGCTGGCGCTGCGGCCTTCGGACCAGCGGATCGTAGCGCGGGCGCCGGCGGTGAAACGGGCGCCGCCTTCCACCAGGTCATAGCCCGAGAAGCGGTCCATGCGGAACAGGGAGGATTCATCCAGTTCGATGACCTGTGAATCCTCATTGGGAATGCGAGGGTCGATGTCGGACTTGTTGGAGACCGACAGCTGGGCGACCGGCTCCAGAATGATGTCGCCGCGCGGCGTGCGACGCACCAGGGGGTAACTGAGGTCCACCCCGGCGCTCGCGCGCGTGCGGCTCAGCGTCTCGTCGCTTTCGACGCCCATCATCGGCGGCAGGTCGGACAAGGCGTAGAAGTCCACGCGGCCGTCGACGAAGGGCTCGATACGCAGGCCGTGGGGCGTGATGAAGACGCGACGCCACTCCGCCTGACCTGTGATCCGTCGGCTGTCCACGCCCGAAAGCCCCGCTGGGTCCCCCGGCACGATGTCCGGATTGAGCACCGGCGCGCCGACGAAAACGTCGCGATACAGGGATACGGCGGACCCCTTCAGCCGCAGCCGGCCGCCGCCGATCAGGCCCGACGGCTCCCAGCGGGCGTCGATCAGGGGGGCGACGATCGGCAGGGCGCCGTCGTTTTCAAAGACCTTGAACCCTTCCGCGTCGCGGAAATCGGTGTCGGCGAAGCGGTTGTCCAGTCTCAGGCTCTGGATCGAAAAGGCTGCGATCGAAACATAGGAGCGGTCGGTCTGCCGCTCGGCGTAGACCTGACTGATCAGACGGCGACGGTCGCCGTAATAGAGGCCGTTGTCCTGATAGGGGTTCTGAACGTCGTAGCGGTCGAACAGGGTCTTGTCGGACGTCCGCTCGGCCGTGAAGCCGAGGCGCCAGGGGCCCGACAGATCGAACGCGCCATGGGACAGCAGATAGCTGCGGTGCTCCTTGTCCCCAAAGCGGACATTGCTTTCGTAATCCCCGTCGCCGTTCCTGTCGAAGTCGCCGAAGGTGCGCTCATAGGTGTAGCCGCCGCGGGCGACGATCGCTCCGTTGACGAAGCGACGGCGCCATTGAAGGTTCAACAGCGGCGCGACCCGCGTGTTGAACTGTGGGCTGATCAGCCAGTCCTCGGATGGCGAGACGACGTGCAGATAGGGGGTTTCGATCGAGACGCCGCGGCCTTCGTCATAGTTGACGATCGGCACCAGGAAACCGGACGCCCGTTCGACCGTGGGATCCGGGTGGGCGAAGAAGGGGGTGTAGAAGACGGGCACCCCGCCGATGCGGAACATCGCATTGCGGTAGATGACGGCGCGCAGGGCTTCGTCCTGAACCACCTTCTCGGCCTGGATCGAGAGGCTTGGGGTCTTGGGGCCCTTGTCGTCGCAGATCGGGCAGGGGGTGAAGACGGCGTAGTTCAGCTCATTGACCCGTTCGCTGCGGCGGACCGCCGTCGCGGCCATCAGGCTGGCGCCGTTGCTGAAGCGGGTGGCGAAATCGACGGCCACCGCCGCCTTCAGCTCGCCGTCGGCCTCCAGATGGCTGGCGTAGACGACCGTGCCGTCCGGCGCGACGGCCTCGACGCGTCCGTCGGCCGTGGCCGCGCCGGTGGACAGATCATAGGTCAGGTTCTCGCCCCGAAGCACATGACCGTCAGCACGCAGATAGACCCGGCGCGCGCCGTCGCTCTGGGCGACGATCGTGTCGCCGACACGGCCGGCGCTGTCGGCGTCCACATAGACGGCGCCCTGGGGCAGGACGTCGGGAACCGCCGATTGACCCGCCGCTGGCTGAGCCTGGGCGAGCGCCTCGTCCGCGAAGGGCAGACACGCCAGGAGCGCCGCGCCGGCCAGAAGCCGGACCCGCAAGGCCCTTGAACCCCGATCGCGATCACCTTGCATGAAGCATCCGTCTGTCTTGAGCGAGGCGCTCGCTTAGCCGTCTTCGGTATAGAACAGCAAGGTGAAGGCGGCGAGGGCCGTCAACAAGGGCGGCAGCCAGGCCGCCACCAGGGGCGGCACCACCTCGGCCGAACCCATGGCCGAGCTGAATTGGTTCAGGAAGAAGAAGGCGAAGCCCAGCACGACGGCTGCCACGCTCATCCTCGCCAGATCCCCCAGCCGCATCAGACGCAGGGAAAAGGCCGCCGCCAGGATAGACATGGCGGCGAACACGAGGGGCGTCGCCAGCAGTTGTTGTAACCGCAGGCGATAAGCGGTCGAGGCGAAGCCGGCGTCCTCGATCCGCTGAATCTGGTTGGGCAGGGACCAAAAGGGCGTCGCCTGGGGACGGGCGAATCGCTCGAACGCCTCTTCGTCCGCCAGGCTGGAGACCAGGTCGAGACTGGAATAGGCGACGGCCCTCTGGCCGATGCTGGCGCCGACGGCGTTGGTCAGACGCCAGCGCCCGGCGCTGAGGGCGGCGGACTGGGCGTCGATCCGTTCGGAAAAGTCGCGGTTCCCCTCCGCATCTGTGACGTAGATGAAGAAGGTGACGTCCAGAAGCCGGGCGTTGGCGCGGTCCTGACGGCCGGCCCGGATGATCATCTGGCGCTGATCGTCGCCTTCGCGCAGCCAGATGGGGGCATCCGAGCGGTCGTTGGCGGCGGCTCCGGAGATGCGAGCGCGTTCGCGCTGCCACAGACCGTCGCCGGCTGAGGCCAAGGGCCCCAGAACGGTCACGGTAAGAACGCCCAGAGCGAAGGCCATGCCGGCCGCCGGGAGGACGAACCGCCAGGCCGACACCCCCGCCGCCCGCATGGCGACCAGTTCGCTGCGTCGGTTCAGGCCGATATAGGCGCCCAGGGTGCCGAACAGGAAGACGAAGGGCAGCAGTTGGACGATCACCGCCGGCGACTTCAGCGCCACCAGGCCCAGGATGCGCAGGGCCGACAGATCCTGATCCGACCCTACGCCGCGCGACACCTCGACGAAGTCGATCAGCATGACCAGGGCGGAGATCACCGCCAGGGCCACGCCCAAGGCGCGCAACTGTTGAGTCAACACATAGATTTCGATGCGGCCCAGACGCGGAAGGCGCGAACGGAAGGACCGGGCGGGAAGGGCTAGAGACCTCATGGTCACGCCGTCCTGGCCGAAGACAGGGGTCGCAGTTGCTCAGCGATCGGCCAGGACCGGCGCTTTCGCGGCTTAAGCGCGCGAAACAGAAGCCGAAGCGCCAAAGCCGTCGCGGCAAGCGGCGCGATGTATTGCAGCAGGTTCATCCACGGGTTCCAGGCGCTGGCTGCGACCAGCCCATAGCCGATCACCCGCACGACAAGGAACAGGCCCGCCGCCTTGGCGATGCGAAGCGAATAGCCGGTGCGGCTGAAGGCGCCGCCCAGGATCGCCGCCAGGGCCATGGCCATGGCGGTCAAGGCGTAAAGCGGCGCTGAAATCCGCGCATGCGCCTCCGCCAGGAGTTCTCCCCTTGAGCCGGCGGTTTCCAGCACGCGCGGGGTGGGATTGAGCAGTTGACGCAGATAGAGGTCGGCCGGCTTGTAGCGAATCTGCTCGGTCACGGCCGAGAACTGTCCCAGCGGAAAGTCGTAACGGTCGAACGACAGGGTCTCGAGCACGCCGCGCGAGGAATATTTCTGCCAGGAGCCGTCGATCATGGTCAGGACCGGCTCATTGGCGGCGTCACGTCCGAAGCGGGCCTCGGCCGCGCTCCAGTTCTGGCTGGACTTGCCGTCGTCCAGATAGACGAAAAGGTTCTTCAGAAGGCCGTTCTGCTCAATCTGCTGGACATAGACGGTCAGCCCGTCCGGCCCCTGGACGAACTGGCCTTCCTCGACGAGCAGGGCCGCCAGGTCGGTGCGGATGGCGAAGGCCTGGTTGCGGGCCTCCCGCTGGGCCCAGGGCTGGGCGAACAGAGTCATGATCAGGTTCAGGATCAGCACGAGGACCGCGAGCCGGGCCGCCGGCGATATGACCTGCCAGCGGGTCATGCCTCCGGCGAAGGCGGCGGTGAGTTCCTGTTCGCGCTGCAGCCGGGTCAGGGCGATCAGGGCGCCGACGAACAGGCCTATGGGCAGGATGACGGCCAGCAACTGGGGCAGGGCCAAAAGCGTCAGCTTGACCATCACCCATACGCTCTGACCCCGTTCCACGATGACCTCGAGCTGGTCGAGGCTCTGACTCAAAATTCCGATTCCAGCCAGGGACGCGCACGCCGCGACCACGGGTAGGGAGAGCTGGCGAAAAAGGTATCTTTGGATCAGGGTCATGGGCGGATGGACTTCGCCCGGTTGCAGGCGGCGGCGATGAGGCGCATCTAGTAGCACAGGAGGGCGCGTCCGCGACATGCAGACGCGCCGTTTGTCTTTTTCTTCTGTTGTGAGCGCCGGGTGGGGCCCGGCTGGAGTCGTTGAATGAAGATCGAGTTCGTCGCTGCCGTTGACGCCGCTGAAATCCTGGCCGTGCCTGTTCATGAAGATCGCGTCCTCGCCGGCTCCGGGTCGGAGCTGGACGAACAGTCCGGCGGCGCCCTGACCCGCGCGATGAGCAAGGGGCGGTTCGTCGGCAAGGCTGGCCAGACCCTGATGGTTGCGGCCGTCTCGGGCGCAAAGGCGGAGTCCATCCTGCTGGTCGGCGCTGGGTCGGCGGACAAAATCGACGACCTGGCGGTCGAGGCGTTCGGCGGCAACGCCTATGCGGCGGTGAAACTGTCGGGCGCCGAGGTTCTGACCATCGACGCCTCCAACCTGAGCCCTGAACAGGCCGCGCGCGTCGGCTTCGCGGTGCGACTGGCCGCCTACCGGTTCGACAAATACCGGACGACCCAGAAGCCGGACAAGATTCCGTCGATCAACACGGTGCGCGTCGTGACGTCCGACCTGCGCGCCGCCGAGGCCGCCCTGGAGCCGCTGACCGCTGTGGCTGACGGCGTGATCTTCGCCCGCGATCTGGTGTCCGAGCCCGCCAACGTCCTCTATCCCGCCGAGTTCGCGCGCCGCGTCAAGGCGCTCGAGAGCCTGGGCCTGGAGGTCGAAATCCTCGGCGAGGCCGAGATGGAGAAGCTGGGCATGCGCACCCTGCTGGGCGTCGGCCAGGGCAGCCGTCGCGAAAGCCAGCTGGCGATCATGAAGTGGAACGGCGGCGAGGCGGGCGCCCAACCCCTGGCCTTCGTCGGCAAGGGCGTCTGCTTCGACACCGGCGGCATCTCGATCAAGCCGGCCGAAGGCATGGAGGACATGAAGTGGGACATGGGCGGCGCCGCCGCCGTGACCGGAACCATGATCGCCCTGGCCGGCCGCAAGGCCAAGGTCAACGCCGTGGGCGTGCTGGGCCTGGTCGAGAACATGCCGGACGGCAACGCCCAGCGTCCGGGCGACGTGGTCGTGTCCATGTCGGGCCAGACGGTCGAGGTGATCAACACCGACGCCGAGGGCCGCCTCGTCCTGGCTGACGCCCTTTGGTACACGCAGGAGCGGTTCAAGCCGAAGTTCATGATCGACCTGGCCACCCTCACCGGCGCCATGATCGTGGCCCTGGGCCTGGACTACGCCGGCGTCTTCTCGAACTCGGACGAGGTCGCCGAGCCGATCCTGGCCGCCTCTAAGAAGGTGGGCGAGAACTTCTGGCGCATGCCGATCCCGGCCATCTACGAACAGCACATTGATTCGAAGATCGCCGATGTGAAGAACACCGGCAACGGCCGCGCCGGCGGCTCGATCACCGCGGCCCTGTTCCTGCAGCGCTTCACCAACGGCGTGCCGTGGGCGCACCTGGACATCGCGCCGACCGCCTGGGCGAACAAGAGCCCCAGCCCCACCGTGCCGGAAGGCGGCGTCGGCTTCGCCGTGCGCACCCTGGACCGGATGGTGGCCGACACCTACGAAGCCTGAGCCTTGGACGGTAGAGCCGGATGAGCGGCAAGCCCGAAATCTGGTTCTACCACCTGGAGCGGTCCTCCCTGGACCAGGTGCTGCCGACCCTGCTCGAGAAGACCCTCGAGCGGGGCTGGCGCGCCCTGATCAAATCGTCTCATGCCCATCGGCTGGATGATCTGGACGAGCGGCTGTGGACCTTCCACGAAGAGAGTTTTCTGCCGCACGGTCGGGCGGATCAGCCCCATGCCGATCGCCAGCCGGTGCTTCTCAGCGAATCGGGAGAGAACCTGAACGGCGCTCAGGCGCTGTTCATCGTCGATGACGCAGAACTGGGCGCCACGGAAGGGATCGAAAGATGCTTCATCATTTTCGACGGTCGGGACGCAACGGCGCTTCAGCAGGCGCGCGGCCGCTGGAAGGCGCTGAAGGCCCAGGGCGCGGAGTTGGCCTATTGGCGGCAGACGGACGCAGGGCGCTGGGAAAAGGCGGCCTGATCGTCTTGGCGGCCTTAGCCGGCTGTTCCACGCCCGTCGCCGAAAAGCCGGCGCCGCGTACCGTGGAACAGGCGCAGGTCACGCCGCCCGTGGGCAGTCGCATGCCGACCGCCCAGACGACCGATGTCTGCAAGGCGGGGGAACTTCAGTATCTGGTGGGGCGGCCCAAGACCGAAATCCCGGTGCCTGTGGATGTCGTCAACCGGCGCGTGACCTGCACCACCTGCCCGGTCACCCATGATTTTTCGGCCTACCGGCTGAACATATTCTACGACGCCCAGACAGGGATCATCGAACAGGTCCGCTGCGGCTGACGCTGGCTTTTGGAGAGACGACCATGAAGACCGCCTTCATCCTGACGACCCTGATGTCGGCGGGCCTGGCCCTGTCGGCCTGCGCCCCGACCGAGACGCCCGCCGCCGGCGCCGCCCCGGGGGGCGACACCGCGTTCAAAGCCTGCAAGGTGGAGGACTATCAGGCCTATGTGGGCCGGAACCGTTCGACGGTGCCCAGCGCGCCGGAAGGTCAGACCTTCCGCCTCCTGTGCACCACCTGCGCGGCCACGATGGACTATCGCGAGAACCGAGTGAACTTCGTCTATGACGAGGCGACCGGCGTGATCCAGCAGGTCAAGTGCGGCTGAGCCTCAGCGGCCGACCTTGTCACCGGGCCAGAGCGGAGCGCTGAAGGTCTTCGCCAGATAATCCATCAGAGCCGACACGCGCGCCGGGCGCGGTCCGCCGCTGGGCGCAACCAGATGCAGGGCGATGGGGGGCAGGCGCCAGTCGGTCATGACCGTTTCCAGCCGCCCTTCGGCGACGTCCCTCCAATAGATGAAGTCCGGCTGGGGGAAGAGGCCCAGGCCCGCGCAGAGGGAGGCGGTCAGGGCGTCGGAATTGTTGGCTCGCAACGGCCCGCGCGGCCGCACCACGACCTCTTCGCCGGCGTCATTGATGAAGCGCCAGGCGTCTGGGGTCGGCATATAGGCGTAGCCGAGGCAGGAATGCCGCTCCAGATCGTTCGGATGGATCGGCCGCCCGCGCTGAGCCAGGTAGTCGGGCGAGGCCACGAGGAACCGCTCGACCGGCCGCAGACGACGCGCCGTGAGCGATGAGTCGGGCAGGGCGGCGATGCGCAGGGCGCAGTCGAACCCGCCGCCCACCAGATCGACCACCTCGTCCGACAGATGCAGATCGACCGAGACATCCGGATGGGTCGCCAGAAACGCTGGCAGGGCAGGGGCGACATAGGCCATGCCGAAGGACATGGGGGCGGCCAACCGCACCAGGCCGCGCGGCGTCACCGACATGTCCAAGGCCTCCGACATCGCCCCTTCGGCCTCGGCCAGCATGAGGCCGGCGCGCGCCGCCAGATTGCGCCCGGCGTCGGTCAAGGCGAAGCGGCGCGAGGTGCGGTGGAGCAGGGTGGTCTTCAACTGCTGCTCCAGCCGGGCCACGGCCTTGGAAACGGTCGCCTTGGACATGGCCAGAGCTTCGGCAGCGCCCGAAAAGGACTGAGTTTCCGCGACCTTGGCGAAGATGGCCATGGCCTCGAGGTCAGGCAGGCGGGACATGGCGGTCTCCAAGTCGGAAACGATGAGTTTCAGGGGTTTCTATTTCTGTTCGGTCGTCGATCTCTATCTTGGCGTCAAGTCAATGACGCCGGGACGGCCCGGCCTGAGGACAGACCGATGATCGAACGCAGACCCTTTGAATCTCTCGGCGGCGCCAACCATGGCTGGCTGAACGCCAAACATCACTTCTCCTTCGCCAACTACTATGATCCCAAGCGGATGAGCTGGGGCAATCTGCGGGTTTGGAATGACGATGAGATCGCCGCCGGGACCGGCTTCCCGCCTCACCCGCACGCCGACATGGAGATCATCACCTATGTCCGCGACGGGGCCATCACCCATGAGGACAGCCTGGGCAACAAGGGCCGCACCGTCGCCGGCGATGTTCAGGTCATGAGCGCCGGCACAGGCATTCGTCACGCCGAATACAACGCCGAGCCGGAACTGACCCGAATCTTCCAGATCTGGATCGAGCCGACCAGGCGCGGCGAGGCCCCGAGCTGGGGCTCCAAGCCCTTTCCCAAGGGCGAAAGGGCGGGCCAGTTTGTGGTCCTGGCCTCGGGCTTTGAAGGCGACACGTCCGAGAGCGGCGGGGGCGCCCTGCCCATTCGCACCGATGCGCGGATCGTGGCGGCGACCCTGAACGCCGGCGACAGCGCCGACTATCCGCTGGGCGCCGACCGTCGCGGCTATCTGGTTCCGGCCAAGGGCGAGATCGAGGTCAATGGGGTTCGGCTGAACGCTAGAGACGGCGCGGCCATAGCCCAAGAGGAGCTGGTGACGGTCAAGGCCCTGTCGGACGCCGAAGTGGTCCTGGTGGACGCGGCCTGACGGTCGAAGGGCGCCGGGCGGGATCGACCCCGCCCGGCCCCGCTTCAGAGATTCGCCGCCCAGTCCGTTGCGCGAATGAGGCTGTCGATTACGCCCGGCTCCGACGAGGCGTGGCCGGCGTCGGGAACGATGTCCAGCTTCGCCTCAGGCCAGGCGCGGTGCAGGGCCCAGGCGCCCGCGATCGGCGTCACGACGTCGAACCGGCCTTGGGCGATCCAGCAGGGAATGTGGCGCATCCGGTCCACATTCTTCAGAATCCACCCGTCTTCAGGAAAGAAGCCGGCGTTGGTGAAGAACCAGTTTTCAATCCGCGCGAAGGCGACCGCGAAGGTCGGGTCGGCGAACTTGTCCGGCTTGGCGCTGGGCCCTTCCACGCTGACGGTCTCGCCTTCCCAGCAGGACCAGGCGACGGCGCAGCGCGCCCGCTCGACCTGATCCTCGCCGATCAGTCGCTTGTGATAGGCTCCCATCAGATCGTCGCGCTCAGCGACTGGAATCGGCTCGACAAAGCGTTCCCAGGCGTCGGGGAAGATCATCGAGGCGCCGTCCTGATAGAACCAGTGCAACTCCTTTTTGGTCAGAAGGAAGATGCCGCGCAGCACCAGGGCCATGACCCGTTCAGGATGGGTGATGGCGTAGGCCATCGACAGGGTCGAGCCCCACGATCCCCCGAACACTACCCACTTATCGACGCCGCAGCGCTCGCGCAGCCGTTCGATGTCCTCGATCAAGGTCCAGGTCGTGTTGTTTTCCAGGGACGCATGGGGTCGGGACTGGCCGCACCCCCTTTGATCGAACAGGATGATCCGGTACCGCGCCGGGTCGAAATAGCGCCGCATGCCCGGATTGACCGCCCCGCCGGGGCCGCCGTGCAGGACCAGGACCGGCCGGCCCTGGGGATTGCCGCATTCCTCATAATAGACCTCATGGACCCCGTCGGTCTGCATCCAGCCGGAAGCGAAGGGCTCGATCTCGGGATAAAGGTCTCGACGCGGCTCTGAAGGCGCAGGGAAGGCCATGGAGAGGTCTTTCTGAGAGGCTGCAAGCGCGGCCGTACTGGAAACTAGGGTCGCAATGCCGCAACAGCGAGGCAAAACCAAGCCGAGATCATCAGCAGACCGCCGATTGGAGCGACCATTCCCATGGTCGATAGGCTGAGCACGCCAAGAAGGGCCAGGGCGAGCCCGAACACCAGGCCGCCCGCCGCCCCGAGCCATCCGGCGAGCCGCGCCAGCCGCCCGCCTCCGGTCCAGACAGCGCAGGCCAGGGCGAAGACGGCATGGGTGAGTTGATAGGCCGCGCCTGTCGACAGCAGCGTCCGGACCTGCGGCGCCGCACCATGAGCGGCGAAGGCGCCGAGCGCCACGGCCATGGCGCCGTTGAACGCGGCGAAGACGATCAGATTGCGGTTCACCATCATGGATCGACCCTAGGGCATGATCGTTTCGGGCGGAACCGGGGAGTTTTTCCTCTTGAGCCGATCCGGCTCTACCGGTTGATCCGCCGAGGGCAAACGTCAGAAGCGCGGCAGAAGCGCCATCTGCCCCGCCATTACAGAGGCGGCGGTCTTCACAGCCTTCTTCACCGCCGCCTCGTCAGCGCCCGGCGGCGCGCGCAGCAGGCCCACGGCCGGGGTATGCGCTTCGTCGGGCAGATCGGCCAAAACCCGATAAAGGAGATAGGAGCCCACATCATCGACAGAGTCCGATGAAGCATCGGCCGCCAAACCGATTTCGTTCAAGGCGCGGACGATATCCGCCACAGGAGCCGTCGTCCGGGCGACGGCGGGGCCGGTGTCGGAGAGGCGGGATTTGCGATCCAGCGCGCGGTTTTCGGCACGCATCTGCATGCGGAAGCCGTCCCCCTTTGGATTACGTCCGACAAGAAGAACGGCGCGGCAGTCGCCGCTGTCCAGGACGCCCCCGATCATCCGAGCCAGATGATCCGGGTCCTCGGCCGGAATGCGCAGGGTGCGGGCGCCGGCAGGGCTCCAGACCTCGCCCGAAAGATCCTCGACCAAATCCCAGCCGGGCGCGTCCGCCTCATAGGCGCATATGGCGATGCCGGGTCGACGGTCGGATCGCCCCGGCGTTTCGGTCTCAATGATCATGCCGGCCCCGATCCCCACGAATTCCATGAAGTTTCCGTGACGAAGACAGGTGAAGGAAACAGGGGGCCGACGTCAAGCCTCATCCCAGATCGCCGACCGCTGCGTCCAACAACATAAAGGCGCGGCCGCCGTCGGACGCCAGGCGGGTCTGGATGGCCTGAAGATCCCGCATGCGCGCCGCGGTCGCCAACTCCTGGGCGAAGACCCGGACATAGCGTTCCGCGTCTGCGCGGAGTTCGGGGTCGCTCAGCACGCGCCGAGACACGCTGCGAACGGCGGCCGGGGCGACGCGCCGGACGATGTGACGGGCGCCGTCAGGATCGCCGTCCCCCAGCAGGCGCGCCGCCTCTTCGACGCGCGAGCGCGGCAACAGGGCGTTGGGATCGACACCCATGCGGCGGATGGCGGCCGAGACTCGGTCGGACAAAGCCGCCGTATCCGGTGCGGCGGTCGTCGGGGCGTCGAGTTCCAGCGGCGGCTCTTCCGGGCCGCCCGTGACCAGGTCGGCCCAGCCCAGGCCGGCGCCGGGCGACTTGGCCTTTTCCGGCTCAGCCGGCGCCAGACGCAGCCGACCCCGCAGGCCGAAGCTCTTGTCCTCTTCGCGCTCTGGCGGCGAGGCGGGCAGGCTGGGCGAAGGCCGGGGCTCCGGCCCAAAATCAGGGTCTCGGCGACGGCCGGTCGGGGCGTCCCCGGAGACAACGCCCATCAGGCGCACAGCCTCGGTCAACATGTCGTAGTTTCGGCGAACCCTTTCCTGGAAGCCGACATCCAGCGCCTCGGTGTCCTCGGCCGCCTTGCGCGAGGCGGCGGCCAGGGCGTTCAGCCCTTCTTCCACACTGGCGCGAACGGCGTCGACGCGCGCGCGCGCCTGTTCGGGCAGGCGGGCGGCCCTTTCATCGACATCCGCTACGGCCGTGTCGATCTCGGAGAGGGCGGCGTTGAGGCGATCGATCAGGCTTTCCAGCCGCTGGACCATCCGTTCGCCGGCCTGTTCCAGCAGGCCGGAGGTTTCACCGACGATGCGTCGGGCGTCTTCGATCCGGGCGTCAGCGGCTTGGTCGGCCTTCTGAGCGGCCTCGAACAGGGCTTCGCCAAGGCGGTCGGCACGCAGCCGGGCCTGTTCGGAGGCGTCGGCGGCGGCGGCGCGGGAATCCTCGGCCGTGGCGCGCATCTGCTCCAGGGCGCGGCGGGTTTCCTCCATCAGGGTGTCGCGCGCATCGGCGGCCAAGGCTTCGAACCGATCGAGCGAGACCTTTGTGGCGGCGTCGAAGCCGTCCGCCTCGCGCTGAGACATGTCGATGAGAGCGCGGAACTGATCGCCGGCGGCTTCCAGAATTTCCCGCAAGGCCTGGATCGAGGCCTGGGAGGTTTGTCCCATTTCGTTATGGGCGGCGCGTGTCGCCGACAGATGTTCGACGAACTGGGCCCGCTGGCTCTCGACCTGGGCGGAGAAGTCCTCCTGATCGGTGCGCAGGGCGTAGGCGGCGGTAACCAGGGCTGCGCGCTGCTGGCTGAGCCCTTCCTCGACCGACTGAATCTGTTCGGCGACCCCCGAGCCCGCATTCTCCAGGCGGATCGTCTGGCGCGCCAGATCATCGGCGGCGACGCGAGCGGCGTCCTGGGCCTCTCCCGCAGCCGCCGCCATGTCGGCGGCTCGGGCGGCCAGGGCGGCTTCCGCCTCGCGAAGCTGGGCTTGAGCCAGGTCGGAGGCGTCGGCGACCATGCGCGACTGACGCTCGACCGCGTCGAGGACTCCGGCGGCCTGGCTGTCCAGATGAAGGCCCAGGGCCTGCATCTGATCCCGCTCCCGCCCGAGGTTCTCGACCAGCCGTCGGGCAGTGCGGCCGGCGGCCTCCGCCGCCTCGTTCAGACGCTCGGTCTCCTCGGCCAGGGCCTGCCGAAGCAGGGCCATGTCGCTGCGCGCGCGCTCGGCCGCCAGGGCGGCGTGGTCGATGTCGGTTCGAAGCGAGGTCAGGACCTGCCCCGCCTGATCTGCGGCGAAAGCCGTGGGGGCCACCAGCGATTCAGCCATTCTGCGCGCGCGCCGCGTCTCGGCCGCCAGGCCGGCGCCCTGGAGAATGGCGTTGGCCAGGACCAGCGTCAGGCTGGCGGGCGCCAGGGCGAGCAGGGCGTAGACGGCGATCCTGAGCGGATCCAGGTCCGCCCCGCCGGCGCCGACCTCATAGGCCGCCCATGAGGCGACCCCTCCGATCCACACGGCCGAGGCCAGGCCGGCGAACAGATAGGCGTTGCGGCCGCTTGGGGCCGGCGTCGAGCTCCCGGGCGAGGCCGGGATGGGTGGGGAGCGTTCAAAGGGCGCCGGCGGCTGGCCCTGGGCGACCGCCATTTCCAGCGGACCCGCCGCAGCGTCGGCGATCGTCGGTTCGGCGATGGGAGCCGAATCGGCCTCAGACGCCTGTTGCGGAACCGGCTGGTCTTGATCCGGCGTTCTGATCCGGAAACGGGAGGGG